>WGMW01000037.1 GCA_016124845.1 Flavobacteriales bacterium | reverse complement strand
TTTCGTATGCAGAGTCGCCAGCATCTGCAATAGGGAAAGAAAAAGCGTGGGAAATAATCAAAAAGCCTATTAAGCTATGAAATATCGGAATCAATCCTTTATAGGGAGACGTACGAAAACTATAACGCGTAAGTAAAAGGCGCAGTCAGCCTGACTTAACCTGCTACATGGTATTTTGTTGCAAGTCCAGCTGCTTACTAATCGCCCCATTCTCCAGCCTCTGATCAACTGATTTGCTGATCAACTGATCAACTTGCTTCCAAATAGCGGTTTTCTGTTTGATAACTACTCCTTTCCTAAACGTTACGGAAATCTTAACCTTACTAATTTCGCCCCCATGGAAGGGAAGATAGAGTATCGTGTTGTTTACCGCGAGCCGCATCGGCATTTCGTGGATTTTGAATTGATGGTCACAGGCATTTCGCAGTCCAAATTGCAGTTGCAATTGCCTGCTTGGCGTCCGGGCCGGTATGAGTTGGGCAACTTTGCCAAGAACGTGCAGCGCTTTGCTGCTTTCACCATCAATAATGAGCCGTTGAGCTTCCGCAAACTCACCAAAGACCTTTGGGAGGTCGATTGCGAGGGGCACCAGCAGGTGAAGGTCGCCTACAACTACTTCGCCAACGAACTCAATGCAGGTAGCACCTTTGTAGACCACAGCCAACTGTACGTCAATCCCGTCAATTGCTTCATGTTCGTGCCTGAGTGGGTTGATCGCGCAGCAACCGTAACGCTCGACATACCCAAGGGATGGCAAGTGGCCACAGGGATGAAAGCAACTACCCGCAATACCTTCGAGGTAAAGGATTTCCACGAACTCGCAGACAGTCCGTTCATCGCCAGTGCCGACCTCAAGCATAACTCCTACGAAGTGGAAGGTGTGCTCTTCCACCTGTGGTTCCAAGGAGAGTTCAAACCCGATTGGCCGCGCATTATCGAGGACTTCCAAAAGTTCTCGGCCGTGCAGATTCAGGCCATGGGCGATTTCCCTGTAAGCGAATACCATTTCCTCTTTCAGATACGCACCTACAAAACCTATCATGGGGTCGAACATTCCAATTCCACCGTCATAGCGCTCGGTCCGAGTTACGACCTGCTCAAACCCGTTCTCTACGATGAGTTCTTGGGCGTCAGCTCGCACGAACTTTTCCATACGTGGAACGTCAAGGCGCTTCGCCCGGCCGAAATGCAGCCTTACGATTACACCAAGGAAAACTATACGCGCCTTGGCTACGTGGCCGAAGGCGTTACCACCTACGCGGGTGATCTTTTCCTTTACCAATCGGGTTGCTTCAGCGATTACGACTTCTTCAAGAATGTCCATACGCTCTTTATGCGCCACTTCCACAACTACGGTCGCTTCAATCTTTCCGTGGCCGATAGTTCCTTCGATACTTGGCTCGATGGTTACCAGAAGGGAATTCCAGACCGCAAGACCTCCATCTACAACGAAGGTGCGCTACTGGCCATGATGCTCGATATTTCCCTGCTTCGCGATACGCAGAATCAAAGCTCGCTGATGACCGCCATGCGTCTTCTCTATGAGCGTTTCGGAAAAACGGGTATCGGTTACACCGAGAAGGATTACCAGAATGCCATTGAGGAGGTAGGAGGCCGCTCGTACGAAGACTTCTTTCAGAACTACTATTACGGCACCAAAGACATAGAAGAAGACCTCAAAGACCTGCTCAACTATGTTGGTCTGGAGATTCACGACACCCGTTCGAGGCTCTATTTCGAGAACCGTTTCGGTTTCAAGGTCGAATACATTAAAGAGCGTTCTGCCCGCATCACCGACATCGCTCCCGGTTCCATTGCTGACCGCGCGCATCTCAAGCTGGGCGATGAGATCGTGTCCATCAACGGCATTCGCATTCTCGGAAACCTGAAAGAGTGGTGCAAGTATTTTCAGGAAGAGACCATTACGCTCACCATCAACTCCGAGGACGATACGCACAAGATCCAGCTTACACCAACGGACGAGCGTTACTATCGCACGCGCTGGCCGCATAAGGTGCATGAGGCCACCGACATGCAAAAGGCCAATTTCATCGCTTGGACCCGAAGGAAGTTTTAGCCCTTAAAGGCGATTATACTGATATCTGATTTTAAGGTGCTTGGCATTTCAGTTAGGCAATTTTAACATGATGGCATCGGTTCAGTTCATTGGGAAGACTAACTTCAATGTATGGAGAAGAAGCAAGTTCTAATTGGTCTTATAGTTGCTGGATTCTTCATTTCTGTTGCTGGATGCGGCAATGAAAAACGACAACCAACCGCCAAAGAGGAAGCCCCTTTCAGTTTAGATTCTTCCATTGTAAATGATTCGGCTATCGGTTTTCAATTCCCCAAAAACTTTTTCAAGTACGGGCCACCGCTAAACACTCAATTGAAGTACGTCTGTGTGACCGACACGTCAGAATATCAATTGAGTTTCAAGCTACTCGAATCAGGCGAACTCGATTATCAGTATGATGAAATTCAGATTGATGGTCGCACACAGAAATCGCATCGAATACTAAATCTTGTTCCCAACAGGGGAAATGTTGTGAATGCGCAATACGGATTTTCTTTTAGAGGTATCGTCTTCGAAAAGAACTTCAATGACACCTTGATTCGGGTGACCGTAGGTGATTCAACTCAGCCTTACGCCCATATTTTATCAGAATACCAACCTAATACGCATAGCGTATCAAAAGGAAAAAGTAAACACAGTTTAAGTGTATTTATCGATTCTCCAGTACTCTGGGAGGAGGGGAGACAAGAACCCTACACGCAGTATTTGAAACAATTGGTTTGGAATATTGGGTCTGTTGAGGACTTCATACGTAAACGGAAGGAGTCTGATCCTACAGCGTACGTCCAAAATCAAGAAAGAGCTGTGTTGAAGTACGAATCATGTCTGAATCAACTCCTTCAAAATGCTTCTTTCACATCATCTCAAGATTTCAGAACCGACACAGAAGCGGTAATGCTATCAAGGTATTGGAATTCAGATAAACTGGTAGCGAAGTTGGAGAATGCTGGATTGTCAATAGTTCCTTTTTCGACTTCTCCCAAGAAAATCACCATAGCAGCGAAGGACTTCCTTGACTTGAGGGCCCAAGTTTCACGAACCGAGTCAGGAAAGGTATTAAGTAGAACGTTTGATACTTACACGTTGGCCAAACCGGTCAGGAGGGAGAATGGAGTTATTTGGAAGCAGGAATTTCATGTAGGGTATGGAGATAGAAGAATAATCAAATTCAGAAACAAGAGATTATCGGTCTTGGGGAGTGATGGTTTCCATCACACATCTTATTTGATTTCTGTTTGGGATAAGGCTGGAGACAGTTTATCCTTGAATTGTTTAGTGAACCAACTCTTTTGGGAAAGTATCGGTACTGTTGGAATAGATACGGTCATGAATTTATCAATGGACCAGCGATTGATTCTCGGTTATACGTCAGGCGGAGACGGTGGTGATGTTTGGGGTTCGATATGGATTGCCTTGTGGTCAGGCGATTGTGATTTCAGAATCGTTGCTTGGCAATTCTGGGAAGATTACCAATTCACTGAAATAAATAACGCATCGCTGGATGAGGGAGAATTTACCGTGTCCGTTCGCAAAATCAAATCAACCTATCAGGATAACCATGAACTGATCGATACCAGTTATATAGCATATAAATTCGGTCTGGACACGATTGTTCATCGGAATTTGACCGATGAGTTCAATGCAAGGATGTACTAAGGTTATTCACAGAATTGAATTTTTTACTTGCGTCTAATTTGGCTGCTTGTAGGCCACCATACTGATCTCCACATTCACACCTTTGGGCAGCCCCGCTACCTGAACCGCTTCCCGTGCAGGCGGATGCTCACCGAAGAACGTGGCATAAACCGTATTCACCTGTCCATAATATGCCATATCCGAAAGGTAGATGGTCGTTTTCACCACATGCGAGAAATCCATCTCCACCGCAGCCAACACCGCCTTCAGGTTTTGCATCACGCGGCCTGTTTCCGTTTCAATGTTCTCCATTTCCAGTTCGCCCGTCTCCGGGTGCAAAGCAATTTGCCCAGAAGTGTAGAGGAACCCATTTACCAGAATGGCCTGACTGTAAGGGCCGATGGCTGCTGGGGCTTTATCGGTGTGTACCGTGGTTTTCATGGAGGTTGATTTTGTCGCTAATTTCTGCATAAAGCAGCAGGAACGATTACAGAAGTGCAAATTTGATGTCTGAGTGGCCAGGTTTTACACTCTCCGCTATTCGAGCAGCATCTGCATTTGCTTGCTGATCAATCTGGTGGCAAATTCAGGTGCCAGTCGGTACAGAATATCCATCAGTTTAGAATCATTGCCAACAAATACGCGAGGACGGTCCTTCTCAATTCCATGGATGATGATTCGGGCGGCCTCCGATGCTGGAAGCGGTGTCAATTTATTCGAATGCTTCGCGCTCATGGTATCCATGTCCGTTTTTAGGCCAGAATTCTTCATGATGTTGGTGTCCGTGGCCCCTGGAAAGACCACCGTTACCTTCACATTTGTGTTCAGAAGTTCAGCATACAATCCTTCTGTCATCAATTTCACGGCAGCTTTGGATGCTCCGTAAATGCTTTGTCCGGGAACTGGTAGGAAACCGCCCATGCTTGAAATATTTACGATATGAGCGGTGGGGCGTTGAAGCAAGTGGGGAAGAAAGGTCTTGCACATGTACAACGCCCCATAAAAATTCACATTCATAACACGGTCAATAGCTGCCAGTTCCAGATCGTTGATGCGCACGAATGGTTGAATGATCCCCGCATTGTTGATGATGCCGTCCACGTGACCGAACTGTTCCACGATCGCATTTGGTAGATCCGCTACCGCATCTCGGTCGGTAATGTTCATTACGTGCAGAGAGATGCGTTTACGCATGTTCTCGGCCAGAAGCCCCTCGGTCCCATTCAATCCGTCTTCATTCAGGTCGATGGCTGCAACCTTGGCACCTCTTTTTATCAGTTCAAGTGTCAACTCGCGACCTATTCCGCTTCCTGCACCAGTAACGGCAATTACCTTGTCTTTAACTTTCAAAGCTTCATTCTTTAGCAGGAAAGGTAATCAGAATGAAGGGTTCTTTGCCGTTCCGTTCAGAACTTGATGTTCGGATTTTCAAGTGGGAGGATCCGAACCTTCCAGCCAAGGCTTTCCACTTCCTTCGCAATGCTCGTTACCTGATTCTGTATCACGCTCAGCTCACTGTACAGTGGATTGTCCGCTATCCGCTCTATGTGTTCGCATAACGTTACCTCCCCGACATCGATCTTCTTATCAACCAGCTTTAAGCGAAACTTGAACCCGGCAAGGTTGTCACCGAAATCCACGTCAAAGACAGCGTATTGCTCTCCTTCGGGTCGTTTGCAGTAAAAATAGATGCGGCAAGGTGGCTTGACGTTCATCCTGGTCGGTTGGTTTCAGTTCCGAAGTTAAGAACCACCGAAGGCCATTGTCTTAGAAAAGACTGAAATCTGTCCAAAGACACAGGAATTCGGAGCTTTCTACAAGATCGGAAAAGAACAAACTGTGTTGCACGTGGTGCTTACTACGTGTTTCCCTTAGCCCTTAATGGCCATGCGTCAGAAAGGTCTCCGTGGTCTCTTACCGCCTTTGCCTTTGCTGCCAGAACGGCCACCTCCATGTCGGTTGCCTCCATCGTTCCGCTTCTTTCCGAAACGGTCTTTGAACTTTTCCTTACGCGCACCTCGGTGCTCGTCCTTCGGTCCTGTGCTCTTAGCTTCAGATAGGATCACCGTCTTGCCGTTCTGTTCTACATTCTTGCTGGCCGCCATCATTTTGGAAGCGTAATCGCTGTCCAGTTCAAAGAAGCTGAAGGTGTCAAGTATCTCGATCTTGCCGATCTCTACATCGCGTTTTCGAAGCGTTTCATTGATGAAGCCCATCAGCGTAGCTGGGTTCACTTGGTCGCGTCTTCCAATGTTGATGTGGAAGCGGGTAAAGTTCTCATCGCGCCCTCTACGTCCACGGCCACCTCGGTCATCCCGATCACCACGGTCACCGCGCTCGCGCCTGTCACTTCTTTCTGGTCTATCTCCGCGATCACCACGGTCTCTGCGATCGCCCTTGTCAGGCACGTTCAGGTCACGGGCGTTCTTGTAGTATTCCAAGAAACGGTTGAACTCAAAGCTCACCAGATGTTTGATCACATCTTCCTTGCTCATATGTCCCAATTGGTCCATGATGGTGGGTAGAAAAGGCGCGATCTGCTTTTCGTTTATCTCCAATTTGCCCAATCGGCCTACAATGGCATACAGCTGCTTTTCGCATATCTCCTGTCCTGTAGGTACGGGTTGGTAGATGAACTCTTTCTTTACCAAACGTTCGATGCTCTTGAGCTTGCCTTTCTCACGCGAGTGGATGATGGCAATGGAGATACCGCTACGTCCTGCACGGCCTGTACGTCCGCTACGGTGTACATACACTTCCTCCTCATCAGGCAGGTTGTAGTTGATCACATGCGTCAGGTCGTCTACGTCCAGACCACGGGCTGCCACATCGGTAGCTACCAACAACTGGATCTTACGGGCACGGAAACGGGCCATGATGGCATCGCGTTGCGCCTGAGAGATGTCGCCATGCAACGAGTCGGCATTGTAGCCGTCCTGCATCAGCTTGTCCGCAATCTCCTGTGTTTCTCTGCGTGTACGGCAGAAAACGATACCGTAAACATTCGGGTTCATATCGGCCAAACGCTTCAGACACTCGTACTTGTCACGGGCACTTACCAGATAATAATGATGCTCAATGTTCTTGTTGCCCTCGTTACGGCCGCCCATGGCCACCTCAACAGGGTTGTTCATGTACCGCTTGGTAATATCCTTGATACCGTTAGGCATGGTGGCCGAGAAAAGCAGTGTCTGCTTCTCCTTTGGCGTTTCGGCCAATATGGTCTCCAGGTCATCCTTAAAGCCCATGGTAAGCATCTCATCGGCCTCGTCCAATACCACGAATTTCACGGTATTCAACTTCAGAACCCTTCGGTTGATGAGGTCAACGGTTCTGCCAGGAGTACCTATCACTACCTGAACGCCACGCTTGATGGCGCGGATCTGTGTTTCAATGCTTGTACCGCCATACACGGCCACCGTAGATAGTGGCATGTACTTGGCAAAGCTCTGCATGTCGTTGGTTATCTGCAGGCAGAGCTCTCGGGTAGGGCAGAGCACGATACACTGAATATCGTTGCTATTTTCATCCAACTGTTGTAGAACAGGAAGGCTGAAAGCCGCTGTTTTACCAGTTCCGGTCTGCGCCAAGGCAATCAGGTCCGTTTCGGAACCCAGTACTTGCGGAATGGCTTTTTCTTGAATAGGGGTGGGATTTTCAAATCCCAGATCGTCCAACGCTCGGACGACTTCGGCCCGAAGGCCTAACTCTTTAAAAGTGGGCATCTATGTGCTTTTGGTCCTTTCAACCATCCAATAAATGCGCCTTGCAAACTATTTGAGGAGGGATGAAATCTGCCGCGAAGGTAACCAAAGGAATGAGGATGACACAATGACTACAATATATCCGAAAACTGACTTTCAATGGAATGGCGGAATTGCCCAACGGTAACTTCGCAGGTCAGTCTGTAATTTAGGGCTTGCTAAGCGTTGATGATGGAAAAACCATCTGTGAACAGTGAGAAAGGAACCGTTGTATCCATACACGGGAGCATTGTTGATGTACGATTTGAGGAGCATCTGCCTCCCGTGCGTACCGTTCTGCGTTCGGGAGAAGAAAAGGAGGTCGTCATGGAAGTGTTGGCTCAGTTGGATGCTCATCATGTACGAGGTATTGCCTTAACGCCTACCGAAGGGCTGTCTCGTGGCATGGAGGTGAACACCGAGGAAATGCCGCTACAGGTTCCTGTGGGAAAGGAGCTTTTGGGCCGCATGTTCGATGTGTTCGGAAAAACGATCGATCACGGGCCCGAACTGCCTGAGATGGAAATGCGGAGCGTTCACCAGTCCCCACCTTCGTTGGCCAAGCACGCCACGGGTTCGGAGATCTTCGTAACAGGCATCAAAGCCATCGATGTGTTGGTTCCGCTGGAACGGGGAGGAAAGGCCGGTCTGTTCGGTGGGGCAGGTGTTGGCAAGACCGTACTTCTGACGGAAATGATCCACAACTTGGTGGGACATCACCACGGAGTGAGCATGTTCTGCGGCATCGGGGAGCGCTGCCGCGAAGGGCACGAACTCTATCACGATATGAAGCAAGCGGGCGTGCTCGACAATATGGTAATGATGTTCGGACAGATGAACGAATCGCCTGGTGCTCGGTTCCGTGTCGGCCATGCCGCCATGACCATGGCTGAATATTTTCGAGATGATGAACACCGCGATGTGCTGTTGCTCATTGACAACATCTTCCGCTTCATTCAGGCAGGAATGGAGGTTTCAGGACTCATGGGGCAGATGCCATCGCGCCTTGGCTATCAACCCACCATGGGAACGGAACTTTCGCGCCTACAGGAACGCATAGCGAATACTGATACGGGCGCCATCACCTCCATACAGGCGGTGTATGTTCCGGCAGATGACCTGACCGACCCCGCAGCGGTGCATACGTTCTCGCATCTTTCGGCCTCCATTGTGCTGTCGCGAAAAAAGGCCAGCGAAGGGCTCTATCCGGCCATCGACTTCCTTCAGTCGGGTTCGAAGATGGCCACACCGGGCATTATCGGGCAACGGCATTACACCATTGCGCAGGAGATACGCCACACCTTGGCGCAGTACGAGGAATTGAAGGACATCATTGCTATGCTCGGATTGGAACAACTTTCCACAGAGGACAGGAACACTGTGAACCGAGCAAGACGGTTGGAACGCTTCCTGACGCAGCCGTTCTTTACCACAGAGCAGTTCAGTAGCTACAAGGGCCGGGATGTACAATTGGAAGATGCTTTGAGCGGTTGCGAGCGTATTCTGGCCGATGAATTCAAGGAGGTGCCCGAAAGCGCATTCTACATGATCGGGAACATTGAAGAGGCGTTGACCAGAAAATGACCATGGAGCAGCATTCCGAATACATGAAATTGAAGGTACTGCTTCCGTACCGTGTGTTCTTGGAAACAGAGAATGTGAAGCGCATGGTGGCGGAGACCACAAACGGTTCGTACGGGTTTTTGCCACATCGGCTCGATTGCAGCGCCAAGTTGCGCCCCGGCATCTTCATGTATGAGACCATGGACGGTGAGGAACATTTCCTCGCGATGGATGAAGGCATTTTCGTCAAGACGGGAATGGAAGTGACAGTCTCATCAAGGCGTGTGGTAGGCGGAACCGATCTTGGGAAACTGCACGAGACCGTTGAGCAGGAATTCATGGAACTGGATGAGAACGAGCGTAGCATCCGCGCGGTGATGGCCAAATTGGAGGTCGATTTCATCCAGAGCATGGAGAAAATGAGAAAAGGTCAGTCGTCATGAGCAAGGCCAACGAAAAACGTTCATTTGAAAAGCGCGTGGAGGAGCAGGAGCACCGCAAGCTCCGCTCACGTAAACGGCATCATCAAAGCGAATGGATGGGGCTTGGCATGTTCGGGATGATCGGCTGGTCGGTGGCCGCACCTACACTTGTTGGCGTAGGTGCTGGCGTATGGCTCGATAAACATTACGGTCAAAGCTTCTCGTGGACATTGACCCTGCTGTTGGCAGGGTTGTTCATCGGTTGCATCATTGCGTGGAGTTGGGTGGAACGGGAACGTGAACAAATGCATCAGGATAACGATGAAAATGACTGATATACTGTTGCTTATGCCTTCATTTTTGGTCGGAATCCTTGTGGGTGTCTTCTTTTTCATGGGGCTTTGGTACACCACCAAAAAGTTGATGGATGCAAAGCATCCGGCCCTGTGGGCATTGGGAAGTATGGTGGTGCGCGTTGCGGTGACGTTGGTCAGCTTTTACCTTGTGGGAGCTGGCGACCTTCGCAAGCTGCTGGCCTGTTTGGTAGGGTTCATCCTATCGAGAATTTTCGTGATGCGCATTACCGCAACCGTGGACAGAAAGAACAGCTCATCTTTAAAAGAGACGGAACATGAAACTCAGTCCTGACGAGACGATCTTCTGGCAGCAGGGCTTCGTGGAGCTCAATCTGACCATCGTTACCACATGGGCCGTCATGTTGGTGCTGGTGCTTTCTGCTTGGCTCATTACACGCAAACTGAGAACGGACATTACCATTTCCAAGTGGCAATGCATTCTTGAAATGCTGGTACTCACGCTGCGCGATCAGATAAGCGACATTGGGCTGAAACGGCCTGAGAAGTTCCTCGGTTTTATCGGAACGCTTTTCATCTTTATCGGCTTTGCGAACATCCTCATTGTGTTTCCGGGGTATGAACCGCCCACAGGTTCGCTCTCTACCACGGCCGCGCTTGCCATCTGTGTATTTCTGGCCGTGCCTTTTTTCGGCATCACCGAAGGAGGCGTACTCAATTACTTGAAAACATACCTTGAACCGAATTTCATCATGCTGCCGTTTAATATCGTAAGCGAGTTGACGCGCACCTTGGCATTGGCCGTAAGGTTGTTTGGCAACATCATGAGCGGAGGCATGATCGGAAGCATTCTGCTGAGCATTGCTCCGTTGGTCTTTCCCGTGCTGATGACCATTCTCGGCCTTATTTCGGGAGTTATACAGGCGTACATTTTTAGCATTCTGGCAACTGTTTATATTGCGGCTGCCACCCACGAATCGAAGTCAAAGAACCATCAAACTCAATAGCATGGACAACTCAACAATCATTGCTACGGCATCCATCATCACCGCAGGGCTTACCACGGGGCTGGGCGTTCTGATGCCGGCCCTCGGACAGGGAAAGGCCATCGCGTCAGCACTCAATTCCATGGCGCAGCAGCCGGATTCGGCTTCCACCATTACCCGAACGCTGTTCGTGGGATTGGCCATGCTCGAATCGTTGGCGATCTACTGCTTCGTCATTTCCATGATCCTCATTTTCGCCAATCCGTTCTGGAATCAACTCATCGGGCAGTAAATAATCGGCCATGAAGATCAACTGGTTCACGGTCATTGCGCAGATCATCAACTTCATGGTGTTGGTGTGGTTGATGAAGAAATTCCTCTACAGACCCATATTGGATGCGGTGGCGAAGCGGGAAGAGAACCTCCGTACCCAACTGAACGATGCCGCGGAAAAAGAAGCGGTGGCGGCCAAGGAAAAGGAAGATTTCATCCATCGTAATCAGACGTTCGATGCGCAGAAGGATGACCTGATGAAAAAGGCCGTTGCCAATGCGGATGCTGAACGGAATCGGCTGTTGGATGAGGCGCGCCAAGAGGCCGATGCGCTGAAAACGAAACTGCAAAAAGCGGTGGTCGAATCGCAGGAGGATCTGCGCGAAAGTTTTGAACGCAAGGTGCGGGAAGGCGTGTTCGATATTTCGGCAAAGGCGCTGCACGAACTGGCTTCTGCCGATCTTCAGACGCAGATAGTGAATACGCTTGTCGGTCGGATAGGCGAGATGAACGAAAGCGATCTGAAGAAATTGACCGGAGACGAGGACCCGAAAGCGCGGACCATTACGGTGAAAAGCGCTTTTGAGCTCGATAAAGAACAGCAAAAGGCCATTTCAACTGTGCTTGAAAAGAAGGCTTCCAAGAAGATCGATATGGAGTTCATAACCGATCCGGATGCGGTCGGTGGTGTGGAAATCTCTTCCGAAGGATTCAAATTGGGTTGGACCATTGATGAGTACATCCGTTCGCTGGAGCAGCAGACCGATGCATTGCTCAACGGAAGTCAAACCGCGGGATAGTACCGATGGCAGAAAAGGAATCGAACATACGTCTTTCGTCAGCGCTGGCCTCTGTGGAGGCGGCTGCGGACAAACATCGGTTCGAACCGAATATTCGGGAAACCGGAAAGGTGATCAGCGTGTCTTCCGGCATTGTTCGTATATCCGGTCTACCCGGAGTGGGTTTCGAGGAGCTCGTGAAGTTCCGTTCAGGCATTTACGGCATCGCGCTCAATATTGATGAGAACGAAGTAGGCGTGGTGCTGCTTGGAGATGATGCCCTCGTAGAAACAGGCGAAGAGGTGGAGCGCACGGGAAGGGTAATGGATGTTCCTGTGGGAAACGGCCTGTTGGGAAGAGTGGTCAATTCGTTGGGAGAACCGTTGGACGAGGGAAAAGACGTGCTTTGCACAGAACGTCTGCCCATTGAACGGCCTGCTCCCGCCATTATGGACCGTGACCCGGTAAGCGTACCGTTGCAAACGGGCATCAAAGCCATCGATGCGCTGATCCCGGTCGGTCGTGGGCAGCGGGAACTTATTCTCGGTGACCGCCAAACGGGGAAGACCGCCATTGCCATTGACACGATTCTCAATCAGAAAGACACAGGAGTGATCTGCATCTACTGCGCCATCGGGCAGCGAGCAGCTTCGGTGGCCAAGGTCATTGCCAACCTGCGAAAGCACGGGGCGATGGAGCACACGATTGTGGTGGCCACGGAAGGAAACGATTCGCCCGGATTGCAATACATCGCGCCTTATGCCGCTACCAGTATCGGTGAGTATTTCATGGCAAAGGGACAGGACGTATTGGTTATTTATGACGACCTGACGCAGCACGCGCGTGCTTACAGGGAACTTTCATTGCTGTTGCGCAGACCGCCCGGCAGAGAGGCTTTTCCAGGTGATATTTTCTACGTGCACTCGCGCCTATTGGAGCGAAGCACCCGCTTGAATCCGGAACATGGCGGAGGTTCACTCACAGCGCTTCCCATCGTTGAAACAGAGGCGCAGAATATTTCGGCTTACATTCCAACGAACCTTATTTCCATCACAGACGGGCAGATCTATCTCTCGCCAAAATTGTTTGAGTTGGGCGTGTTGCCAGCGGTGGATGTGGGACGTTCCGTTTCGCGGGTCGGAGGCAAGGCGCAACTTCCAGCGTTCAAGAGCATTTCGGGTAATCTGAAATTGGCCTTTTCGCAGTTCGAGGAACTGGAGAGCTTTGCCCGTTTCGGCACGCGGCTGGATGCGAACACCCGTTCGATCATCGAGCATGGCAAACGTATCCGTGAGGTGATGAAGCAGGCGGAATTGCGGCCGCTTACAGTTACCGCGCAGATTACGGTGCTGCTTTCCCTTACAGGGCATTTGTTCGAACGCGTTCCATTGAACAAGATGGTGGAGGCGATGCTTGCGGTCGAGTCTTCTGCCGATCAGGTTCCTACAGAGATTTCCAAGAAACTGCTTGGAGGTTCGCAGTTGGATGACGCGGATATTGAGGCGGTACGGAACATCTGCCAGACCATTCTCCGACCTTTCCAAACCCTTGAATCCTGACCGATGGAGTCGATGGAGATCTTGCGGAGAAGGATGGACAGCGCGGAGAACCTGCGTTCCATTGTCCGTACCATGAAAGCTTTGGCATCGGTCAATATCGGGCAGTACGAAGCGGCTGTCAAAGCACTTCAGGAATATTACGCCACGGTTCGGCTCGGTATCGCTTCCTGTCTGAACAAAACAGCGGGTGCCGTACAGGTTGCCACAACAGGCCGAACCCAAAGAACGGTCTGCGCCTTGGTCATGGGTTCCGACATGGGATTGGTGGGACGGTTCAACGAAAACCTCGCAACCTATTTTCAGGAATTCAGCCAAACGGAAACGGACAACATAACGGTGTGGGCAGTAGGTGATCGGATCGCGCCCATATTGGCGGAGAACGGTTTCTCCATTGGGAAAACATACAACGTTCCGAACAGCGTTGAGGCCATTGCCCCGTTGGTGGCGCGCGTGCTGACCGATAGTGCGGAGGCGTTGCAACAACGGCAGATAAACGAGCTGTACGTGTTCTATCACCAACCTGTGGAAGGTGCGGGTTCGGTTCTCACGCATCAGCGTATTCTGCCCATTGATAGCCGTTGGCAGAAGGAATTTGAAGATGTCGAATGGCCCACCGATAAGGTTCCCGAAGTGATCGGAACCTTGGACAAAACCTTGGAGGTGTTCATTCAGGAATACCTGTTCGTGTCGCTTTTCAAGGCGTCCTCAGAATCGTTGGCCAGCGAGAATGCAAGTAGATTGGCAGCCATGCAACGGGCAGAAAAGAACATAGATGAGACGCTGGACGAAATGACCCATCGCTACCATACGCTGCGGCAGAACACGATCGATGAGGAACTTTTTGATGTCATTTCAGGGTTCGAGGCGCTATCGAAAAAGGAACACAGATGAAGAACAAGACGGTGAATGTGAGGAAGATGAATGGCGAACTGGCTCCGTTCGATTCTTCAAAATTGAGGAAATCGCTGGATCGGTCGAAGGCCAGCGAGGAGGTGATCGATAAAGTGATCGGTGAAGTGGAAGCATTGCTTTATGAAGGCATCGGCACCAAGGAGATCTACCGCAAGGCGTTCAGCATTCTGAAGAAGACCTCCAGTCATACGGCTGCACGGTTCTCTCTCAAAAAGGCCATTTACGGGTTAGGCCCGTCCGGATTTCCGTTCGAGCGATTGGTAGGCGAGATATTGGTCTATCAGGGTTTTCAGACCAAATTGGATGTCATTGTGCAGGGCAAATGCGTGACGCATGAAGTGGACGTGGTGGCGGACAAAGGCCAATTGGAACTGATGGTGGAGTGCAAATTCCATGGCGACCGCCTGCATTTCTGCGATGTGAAGGTGCCGCTCTACATCCATTCGCGCTTCCGCGATATTGAACAGGAATGGAGCAAACTTGCCGAGAACAAGAATAGAAAACTGGAAGGTTGGATTTTTACCAACACGCGGTTTACGGCCGATGCAGTCAGGTATGGAAACTGTGCCAACCTGAAATTAGTAGGCTGGGATCACCCAAAAGGCGAAGGACTTCAGCACCTGATCGATCTGACGGGGCTGCATCCGATCACGTGCCTCACCACATTGACATTGGCAGAGAAATCGAAATTCATCAAACAGGAAAAGATACTGTGCAAAGAACTGCTGGAGAACCCACGCATGTTGAACAGAATGAACATCAGCACAGCACGACAAGACAAAATTTTAGACGAGGCAAAAAGCCTCTGTAACGGACAAATAGCAACGAAATGAACGAGAAGAAGAAGATTCAGGTACACTTTCTGGGCGCAGCCGGAACAGTAACAGGCTCAAAATATCTGGTAGATACGGGCGAGAAGAAGATATTGATCGACTGTGGTATGTTCCAGGGTTTGAAGAAGCTGCGGCTTATGAACTGGGATTACCTGCCGGTGAACGTGGAGGAGATCGACACCGTGCTGATCACACACGGACATTTGGACCACGTGGGCTATCTGCCACGCTTGGTGAAGGCCGGTTTCAAGTACAGCATTCAGGCAACGGCACCAACGCTGGATATTGCGGCCATCGTGCTGCGCGATAGCGGGCAGATACAAGAGGAAGAGGCCGAACGCGCCAATAAGGAAGGCTACACGAAGCATCATCCGGCAGAGGCACTTTACACCTTGAAGGATGCTGAGAAGGCCATCCAGCATTTTGCCACCGTGCCAGAAGGACAATGGATGAATCTTTATGAAGGCGTTCAGGTGCGATTCCAATACAACGGGCACATCATCGGGGCCACCTTCATTGAACTGGATATTTATGGCAAGCGGTTCGTGTTCTCAGGCGATGTGGGCCGTCCTGACGATCTACTGATGAAGCCGCCAAAGAAACCGGAGCGCGCAGATGTCTTGTTCGTGGAAAGCACCTACGGAGACCGACTGCATCCGAAGGAAGACACCAAGGCCAAGCTGCGCGAAGTGGTCAACAGCACGGTGGAGAAGGGCGGAACGCTCATCATCCCAAGTTTTGCTGTAGAACGCACACAGACGCTGATGTACTTGCTTTGGCAACTCAAAGAAGAGAAGCTGATACCCGATGTGCCGATGATCATGGACAGTCCGATGGGCGCCAACGTGCTGAGCGTGTTCAACACCTACCACGAATGGCACAAGCTGCCCAAGAACGAATGCACCAAGATGTGCAAGGCGTTCCGAATTGTGCGCAGATACAAAGAGACGTGGGAGGTGATCAACAACTCCGAATCGAAGATCGTGGTGGCAGGCAGTGGCATGGTCAGCGGTGGGCGCGTGCTCACGTACTTGCAGCAGTTCATCAACAAACCCGATACAACGGTGCTTCTTGCGGGATTCCAAGCAGAAGGAACGCGCGGAAGAGCACTACTGGAAGGAGCGTCCGAGTTGAAGATCTACGGCAAATATGTGGAGGTGAAAGCGGAGATATTGAACATGCAGACGCTTTCGGCCCATGCCGACCAAGCAGAACTGTTGGATTGGATGAATGCCATTTCCAACAAACCCGAACAGGTTTTCATTGTACACGGAGAACGCCACGCGGCCGATATGTTCCGTGTGAAAGTGCAAGACACCTACGGATGGAACTGTACCGTGCCTGATCTCTACAGCATTGTCGAATTCCCAGTGGAAAACGTAGCGGAAGAGGCATAGCATGGCACACAAGTCCAACACATTGAAATTGAAGCGGCTGGGCATCGACACCCAGCAGGAACACATCGCCTTTATGCGGAAGGACTGTCATGTGTGCATTTCGGAAGGGTTTGAGGCGCTGACGCGCATCCGTCTCTCCCATGGAAAGAAGACCATTGTGGCCAGTCTCAACATCATCAAGAGCGAACTGTTGCCGCATGGAAAGATCGGTCTGTCGGAATCGGCCATTCGTGCTTTGGGGGTAAAGGAAGGGGATGAGATCGCTGTGTCGCACCTCCATCCGATCGATTCCTTGAGCTACGTGCGTTCCAAGATCTACGGGAACACGCTTACGCGACCACAGTTGCAGCAGATCGTGCAGGATATTGTGCAAGGCCAGTATTCGAACATTCATCTTTCCGCGTTTGTCACCGCATGCGCGGATGACCACATGAACACGAACGAGATCACGTACCTCACCGAGGCCATGATCACCAATGGCGAACGGATTCATTGGGATGGAAACATGATCGTGGACAAGCATTGCATCGGTGGATTGCCCGGCAACCGGACCACGCCCATTGTCGTGTCCATCATCGCGGCAGCGGGATTGACCATTCCTAAAACCTCTTCGCGGGCTATCACTTCTCCGGCAGGAACGGCTGACACCATGGAAGTGATGACCAATGTGAACCTGACCATGGCCCAGATACGCAAGGTGGTGGAACAGGAGGGCGGCTGTGTGGCCTGGGGCGGAACGGCCAAGCTGAGTCCAGCAGACGATGTGCTGATACGGGTAGAACGCGCCTTGGACATTGACAGCGAAGGACAGCTTATCGCCTCGGTGCTTTCCAAGAAGGTGGCGGCAGGTTCGGACCATGTGGTCATTGATATGCCCGTGGGTGAAACGGCCAAACTGCGAAGCATTGATGCGGCCAACAGGCTCAAAGTGGAGATGGAGAAGGTGGCGCATGCCATCGGTCTCAAACTCAAAGTGGTCATTACCGATGGTACGCAGCCTGTGGGCAGAGGTATCGGTCCTGCGTTGGAAGCGCGTGATGTACTTGCCGTGCTGCGCAATGATGCGGACGCGCCAGATGATCTGAAGGAACGCGCCCTGCTGCTGGCAGGCGAACTGCTTGAACTTTCCGAGACCGTGGACGCAGGCGAAGGGAACAACGAGGCCAAGCGGATTCTCGAATCAGGGGACGCCTACAAAAAGTTCGTGGCCATCTGTAAGGCGCAGGGACGGTTCAATGAGCCGATTTTGGCAAAATACCGGTATGAAGTGAAATCGGACCGAGATGGCACCGTGGTGCGTGTGGATAACCGCAAACTGGCCAAGCTCGCCAAGTTGGCCGGAGCGCCCGACAATAAAGCTTCGGGTGTGGATTTTCTGGCACCTGTGGGAACGGCTGTTCTTACCGGACAGGTTCTGTATGTCATTCATGCCGAATCGGAAGGGGAATTGGAATACGCCCTCGAATACCACGATGTGCAACAGGAAGTGATAACCATTCAATAGATGCTGATCCGCTTGTGTACATGATTTTAGAAAAGACATTTTTTTAGCCACAGATGCACAGATTTTCACAGAGGGTTTCACAGAAAAAGATAAATATTTCACCTGTGTCTCTGTGGCTATCTCATGTTGTTTCAGAACCAAAGACCAGCACCAAACTGAACTGAACCTTCTCAAACCTTAATAGTCACTCATGCAACTCATTCTATTCGCTATTCCCGGAAATGAAAAGTTGACCGCTCAGCTGGCAGAACGTCTACAGGGCGAGATCGGTGAAGTGAACATCCGCCAGTTCCCTGATGGAGAAACCTACGTGCAGGTTCTCTCGGAGGTGAAGGGGCGAAGTGTGCTTATCGTCTGCACGCTCCATGAGCCCGATGCCAAACTGCTGCCCGTTTATTTCCTTTCCAATACGGCCAAAGACCTCGGAGCCACGGATGTGGGACTGGTGGCGCCTTACTTGGCCTACATGCGGCAGGACAAGCGTTTTCATCCCGGTGAGGGAATCACTTCCGAGTATTTCGGGGCGCTCATCTCGCGGTTTGCAGACAGTCTGGTCACCATCGACCCGCACTTGCACCGCAGAAGTTCCTTGGCAGAGATCTACAGCATCAAGAACCGTGTGATGCATGCGGCAGACCATATTTCGGAGTGGATACGCACGAACGTGGAGAACCCGTTGCTGGTCGGTCCGGATGGGGAAAGCGAACAATGGGTATCGGAAGTGGCGAAGAATGCGGGTTCGCCCTTTATTGTGCTGACCAAAGTGCGGCATGGCGATAAGGACGTGGAGGTTTCTGTGCCGCATGTGGAACGCTACGCCAACCACACGCCTGTGCTGGTGGATGACATCATTTCCACAGGACGGACCATGATCGAGACCATCGGGCATCTGAAAGCCGCTGGCATGAACGCGCCCATCTGCATCGGGGTACATGCCGTGTTTGCAGGCAATGCCTATTCCGAACTTCAGGCCGCAGGGGCCGCACGCATCGTTACCTGCAATACCATTCCGCACGAGAGCAACGCCATCGACATCAGCGATCTGTTGGCCTTGGGGCTGTAAGGAAGAACCACGCTTAGAAGTGCAATCTATGGCTGTTTTTTGTTGCAAATGGCTTTTAAGAACCGTGGCGGATGGGTAGGTTTATGCTTTGATGATCCGCCAAATGAACTTCCGATCGTTACTCTTTCCGTTACTTCTACTAAGCACTTGGCAATTGCGGGCGCAGGTGAATCTGATCGCTAACGGAAGCTTTGAAGAGACTGATCCGCTCATTCCGGAATACGGTGGGATTCCGTGCCCTTCGTCTGGTGGTCAAATTCAAATCGCTGACGGATGGGCACCTGCATATGGTACGGTAGACTACTACAGCACCTGTAGCAATAATACATATCCAAACTATGGTGTGCCCCAAAATCTGCTTGGGTTTCAAGATCCAAGGACGGGAAATGCGTATGGTTCATTTGCGTGCTACACAACCATTTGGTCAAATGCCAGGGAATATCTTTGGAGAGAACTTGAATCTCCCTTGGTGGCAAACCAACGCTACTACATGGAGTATTACGTCAGTCTCAGTGACAGTTCAAACTTTGCTGTTTCAACACTCGGAGCATTCTTCAGCTCATTTGATACTCGGTACCTTGATAGGGAACAGTTTCTGACCCTTGAGCCACAGGTAGAAGACACCTCTGAAAGTCACCCGTTCTTAGACAAAGACGAGTGGATGAAGATAAGTGGAACCTTTACTGCAAGTGGTGGTGAACAGTACGTAACGATCGGGAAGTTTCGAGATGAAGCCGATGACCCATTGATACTGCAAGTGGCAAATAACAATCCTGACCGTTGGGATGAGGCCATGTACCTTATCGATGATGTGTCGCTGACGCGTGTAGGGGATGTAGGCATTGAAGAGCCCTCGGCTTCGCTTGGGGCTTATCCCAACCCATGCACCGATGTGCTGTATTTGGAACTTCCGGCTGCGCAGTTTCCGCTCCAGATAACGGTGATGGATGTGGTGGGGCGCAGCATGGAGACCCTTCACTCCGTTCAGGGAAACAGGTATGCCATTGATGTTTCCGCATGGCCGAGCGGTGTGTACCTGCTGCGTGGTGCGGATGAGGCCGGCAGGCGTTTTTCGACAAGAGTGGTGAAGCAATAATGGTAAGATGAGGTTCGGAACAGTTCTCATATCGCTTCTACTAAGCACTTGGCAATTGCGGGCGCAGGTGAATCTTATTGCTAACGGAAGCTTTGAGATCATAGATACAACACTTGCCTGGTGTCCAAATTCA
Source organism: Flavobacteriales bacterium (assembly GCA_016124845.1). Classification (NCBI taxonomy): domain Bacteria; kingdom Pseudomonadati; phylum Bacteroidota; class Flavobacteriia; order Flavobacteriales; species Flavobacteriales bacterium. Next base: position 1,668 of record WGMW01000037.1, on the reverse strand, counting down.
GCGGGGCAAATATGGATTGCGAATGGTTGGTCTACAGTAATAGGATCTGTAGACTATTACAATACATGTAGCAATTCTGCCTATCCTGAATACGGCACCCCGAATAACCGACTTGGGGTTCAGTTACCCAGAACGGGTGACGGCTATGCCTCACTTTTGTGCTATATCAATCCTTGGCCAAACCAAAGGGAGTATCTCTGGACGCAACTAAATTCTTCTCTGATTGCAAATCAGAAGTATTATTTGGAATACTATGTAAATCTTAGCGATAGCTCAAACTTTGCCATATCAAATTTTGGAGCCCATATCAGTGTCAATGACACTCGATACTTGTCTCCAGGAGAATTTTTGAATCTCGAATCGTCTATTCACTTCGACACAACCTCTGCAATTAATGATACGAATGGTTGGACAAGAATCAGTGGAACTTTTACCGCAGCAGGTGGTGAACAGTATCTGACCATCTCCGCATTTGGTCTTGATACAGACGACCCGTATATCGAACGTTTAGCAAATAACAATCCTGACCGGTGGGATGGCGCCATGTACCTTATCGATGATGTGTCGCTGACGCGTGTAGGGGATGTAGGCATTGAAGAGCCCTCGGCTTCGCTTGGGGCTTATCCCAACCCATGCACCGATGTGCTGCAGTTGGAACTTCCGGCAGTGCGGTCTCCGCTGCAAATAACGGTGGTGGATGTGGTGGGGCGCAGCATAGAGATGCTTCGCTCCGTTCAGGGAAACAGGTATGCCATTGATGTTTCCGCATGGCCCAGCGGTGTGTACCTGCTGCGTGGTGCGGATGAGACAGGCAGGCGTTTTTCGACAAGAGTTCTGAAGCAATGATGGTAAGATGAGGTTCGGAACAGTTCTCATATCGCTTCTACTAAGCACTTGGCAATTGCGGGCGCAGGTGAATCTGATCGCTAACGGAAGCTTTGAAGAGATTGATTCATTGCTTTTGCAAGGAGATTTTGCTTGTCCAAACTCGGTTGGTCAAGTGTGGATTGCATATCCATGGGCTTCTGCGAAAGGCTCTGTCGATTACTTTAATGCTTGTAGTAATGACGTATATCCCAGCTACGGAGTACCGACAAATTTTCTTGGTGGTCAATTAGCACGAACTGGAAATGCCTATGCTTCATTATGGTGTCATTTTAATCAATGGAATAGTAGCAGAGAATACCTTTGGACAGAATTATCTACCCCTCTGATTGCAAACCAGAAGTACTACATGGAGTATTATGCCAGTTTGAGTGATAGCTCAAATTTTGCGGTATCAACGCTTGGTGCATTCTTCAGTACCTTCGATACGCGATACCTTTCTGCACAGGACTTTTTAACCTTTGAGCCTCAAGTAGAAGACACTTCCGGGGGTCACCCATTCTGGGAGAAAGATGAATGGATGAAGGTAAGCGGTACCTTTACTGCAAGCGGAGGAGAACAGTATGTCACGATTGGAAAATTCAGGCATGATTCTGATGACCCTCAAATTGAACGCGTTTCAAACTATAACCCAGACAGGTGGGATGGCGCCATGTACCTTATCGATGATGTGTCGCTGACGCGTGTAGGGGATGTAGGCATTGAAGAGCCCTCGGCTTCGCTTGGGGCTTATCCCAACCCATGCACCGATGTGCTGCAGTTGGAACTTCCGGCCGCGCAGTC
>WGMW01000036.1 GCA_016124845.1 Flavobacteriales bacterium | reverse complement strand
GTTCCTTTTGAAGTCGATCTACGAAGTCAAGGAAAGTGCAAACGGACTGAAGATCAGATCTGAAAGCGAAACTTTCATTATTCCGAATTCCATTGACGGCTTGACGGATTTAGCAGAAAAAATAAAACCCGTTTCCAACACTAAATGAATGCAATGCCTATACCGCTACCGTAAAGACGCGATGCATCGCGTCTCTACAGGTTCTGCGCTGTCCGTGCGCGGGTCAGTCCGAGTGTCCGCCTGTGGCGGATGTATCGAGGACCGTGCGGAGGCCGACCAACGCCAATGAAGCATGGAAGCACGAACACACTATCTTTAGCGAGACATCGTTGGCATTTAAACATGAAATTGATTGACGTCATATCTGGAATAGACAACGCCCATCATGGAGCGGTCATCTATGCAAAAAGAATGAATGGAAAGTTTTATCCAGACTCTGAAGCCGTTGTGCTGGAATTGACAGAGGAGGAGTTGGAATGGAAATGGACTGAAGTCTCCGCGCAAAAGTGCCCAGGTTATGATTATTTCTTGGAGGTGTTCATAGTGCATGAATTTTCTGAAGGAGTAAGTTGGAATTCATTGACAGAAAAGTGCAATAGAATCATATACTATGCTGAAAACGATGCGTGATAAAAAAGCACATCAACTACCAATGAAGTCAAAAGCCAACTGAGGGTTGGCTTTGGTCAGACCGTAGGTAACCTGTAGCACGGCACATGAAACAGGTCAAGGACAATTTTTCCAAGCAGTCTGTAGGATACAGTCGGTTCCGTCCTGTTTATCCGAAGGCATTGTATGAAGACATTCTTTCGCCTGTTCAGAATTTCGATTCCTGTTGGGATTGCGCGACCGGGAATGGTCAGATCGCTGCTATAATGGCCGAGCATTTCAACGAAGTTGTCGGTTCAGACATCAGTCAGAATCAGCTTCAAAATGCTGTGCAGAGACCGAATATCAGATACGTGAACTGCCGAGCCGAAGAGACTCCCTTTCAGGAGAATTCATTTGACCTGATAACGGTCGGTCAGGCCATTCATTGGTTCGATTTCGAGGCCTTCAACCGTGAGGTGCAACGGGTTTCCAGACCGAATGGCGTTATCGCCATCATCGGTTATGGGTTGATGTTCGCGAATGATGCATTCGACCAACAACTGTTCAAGTTTTACAACGGAACCATTGGCAGTTATTGGGATCCCGAACGCAAGCACATAGACAGCCATTATGCTTCGGTTCCTTTTCCGTTCAAGACGATTCCGTTGCAACGGGAATATTCCATTGATGTAAAGTGGAACTTGGCACAATTGGAGGGTTATCTGAACACTTGGAGCAGTGTGAACCGATACATCGGCCAACATGCGGAAAATCCCGTTGAAACGTTTATCCGATCACTGCGTGAAAACGGAATTTGGACGGAGGAAGAGACGTTGGAAGTTCATTTTCCGCTGTTTGTGAAACTTGGCAGGGTTTTGAAGTAGTTCGGGTTGCAATAAGGTGGCGGTTTTCAGAAATTGCCGACCATTTCAATCTTTTTCAAAATGCGGTCTATCATTTCTTCATTCCTGCTCTTTTGGCTGTGTTTCCACTCTCCAAAGGTTTTCTCTCAGAACAATTTCGATGAGGAAGTGGCCCAGATCGTCCAAAGAAGTGAAGAGAAAGGTCTTGAAGCGCCCGTTATCTTCATCGGCAGTTCAAGCATCAAGATGTGGCAAACGCTCGAACAGGATTTTCCTGATTTTCCTGTGCTCAACCATGGGTTCGGTGGTGCAGAATACCGCGATCTGCTGAGCTATGAGAATCAACTGATAGAACCGTTTGAACCGAGCATGGTGGTGGTATATGCAGGCGACAACGACCTGGCCAATGGAAAGGATCCCGAACCCATCGCAGAGCAGGCCGACCGCTTTGTGGATGGCATAAGGCGTAGTGCGGGCGGAGCATTGGTCATCATCATCTCGGCCAAGCCATCGCCTGCCCGATGGGAACTGAAAGACAAGTACATGGAACTGAACACCAAGCTGAAGCAGATGGCCGATGGCTACGAACATGTGGTTTTTGTGGATGTTTGGACCCCCATGCTGAAACGCAATGGAGAACTGAACCAGAAACTGTTTCTGGAGGATGGTCTGCACATGAATGCGAAAGGCTATACCATCTGGAAGAATGCACTGTTGCCTTATCTCTCCAAATGATCGGCAATCCTACATTTGCGGTCTAAATCAGATACAATGAGCGAGACGAAGAACCCGAAAGTATTTTTTGATGTGAGCATCGATCAGCAGCCTGCTGGCAGAATTGTGTTCGAACTGCGTGCCGATGTGGTACCGAAGACCGCAGAGAACTTCCGCGCGCTGTGCACGGGAGAGAAGGGCTACGGCTACAAGGGATGCTCGTTTCACCGCGTTATACCGCAGTTCATGTTGCAGGGAGGCGATTTCACCAACCACAACGGAACGGGAGGGAAATCCATTTATGGGGAGAAGTTTGAGGACGAGAACTTTGAGTTGAAGCACACCGAACCGGGACTTCTGAGCATGGCCAATGCAGGAAGAAACACCAACGGGTCGCAGTTTTTCATCACCACAGTACCCTGTCCGTGGTTGGATGGCGCCCATGTGGTCTTTGGCAAAGTGACCGAAGGCATGGATGTGGTGGCCAGGATCGAGAGCTACGGCTCGCGTTCGGGCATGACCACGGCCCCCATATTCATTGACGATTGCGGAGAGCTATGATACAGGCAGCCGTTATAGAAATAATGCTCCGCGATCTGAGCAAAATGCAGGAAGAGTTGCGGGCATACACAGATGAGTCGGTGATCTGGAAAACACCACACGGTATTTCCAATTCGGCAGGAAATCTGGCACTTCATGTGGCAGGAAACCTGCAACACTTCATCGGGGCCATACTGGGAAACACAGGCTACGTGCGCCAGCGCGAGTTGGAGTTCTCCACCAGAGATATGCCGTTGGCCGATGTTGTCTCGGAGTTGGAAAACGCCAAAAGTGCCGTTTCGGAAACGCTACGGAAACTCGCTGACGAAGACCTGAAGAAACCGTTTCCTGTGGTTGTTTTCCGCGAAGGACTGACCTGCTCCGATTTTATCATTCATCTGGTGGGTCACACCAATTACCATCTGGGACAGATCAACTATCACCGCAGGCTGTTAAATGCCTGATTCTCCCATCGGGAATTTAATGGATTCAGTCCTCGCTGAGTTCAAATTGTATTTGTTTTCTGCTGTAACGTATGTTTCAAAACTTAAACCGGAACATGCTGTTCATCGATTCATGGGTACGGAATTCGCCTACGTAGAATCACGTGGTTTCACTTAGCTAAAATCTGAATTTTCGGCCATTTCGCTGGGTAACTTTAAGCAAAGAAACAGCGAGATGAGGACACGGGCGTTGAGAATATCCATGAGTATTTTTTCGGTTGTTGTTGCATGCTCTGCCTGCGCACAGGGAGTGTACATAGGCGCTGATAATGGCAGCAGCGCAAATGCCTCTGCCATCCTCGATCTGGATGTTTCTGCCATGACTGAAAAGAAGGGCGTGCTGCTGCCACGGGTGTCTGAGGCCGAAAAACTGGAAATAGCATCGCCTGCAACGGGGCTGATGGTTTTTCAGAACGATGTCCAGCCAGGCTTTTACTATTATGATGGCACCACATGGACCTCCATCGGAAGCGGTTGGGGGCTGAGCGGAAATGCGGGGATCGATGCGGCCCTGCAATACCTTGGAACCAGTGATGCCAGCGATATGGTATTGCGCACCAATGCCATGGAGCGATTACGGCTCGATGCCGATGGCACCATCCGCTACAAAAGCGAAACGAGTTCGAACGAACTTCGGTTTTACGAACCGTCAGGAGGTGCGAACTACACGGCTTTCCGTTCGCCAGCACTTTCATCAGACGTGGTCTACACGCTTCCTGACACCCAAGGAAACGTGGGCGAAGTGCTTACAAATGACGGCAGCGGCAATCTCTCGTGGACGGTTCCCATCGAAACGCCTGCGGTTACGGCCGTGCAGTCGGTCATTGTTCCCAACGGAAGCTCGAATGATGACATTGATATCGGAACGGCCACATTCATTCACATGTCGGGTTCCAATTCCAACTTTGATGTAACGGGTTTTCAAGGAGGTAGCAACGGAAAGATCCTGATCGTTTACAACACGGGGAATGGCCACATGCGTATTCGGAATGAGGACAGCGGCTCCGCTGCCGAAAACAGGATATGGACGCTACAAGGCGGTTCGGGCGTATTGCAGACAACCGCTCAGGGTGCCGTTACATTCGTGTATGATGGTCAGGTGCAGCGCTGGATCGCGGTGGGCATCAACGATTGATCACATCACGAACACCTTCCGTGTCACTTTCCTATCTTGGAAAATGATGGATACGTAGTAGATCCCTGGCGACCAGAATGAAGTGCTGATACTTTCCATACGTCCGTAAACATTGTGCTGAAGGATGGCTCTTCCGAACGAATCGTACACGCTCAGGAAGCCCGTTTCCGGAATCTCTGAAACGGTGAGGAAGCCAGCGCCCGAATTAACGGTCACCAGAACCTCGTTGTTCTTAACGCTACGCTCATTGATGGCAGTAGCAGTTGAATGAAGCGTGCAACTGACGTTCGAGTTCAGTTCCAGAACACTTCCAGGTGTGAGGTCCCGTCCAACAAAGGCTGCGTATTCTGGCGTGTAGCGCGTACATCGAAAAACGCTGTTCCCGTTCACGGGATCGGTTCCCTGATCCACAATTCCAGTTTGTGTAACGGGCGAAATGTATTCCCATACGATTTCCTTGTCGGGAGTGATCTCGAAAAAATGGCCGTTACGACCTTCGCAGATCACCGTGTTGTTGTTCGATAGGCGGTGCGCACCTGAGATGTTTGCCGAAAAGAAATCCGTGTTCGGGCTTCCTTCATAGCTCCAATAAAGGTCGGTTGGCAAAAACGTCTGGCCGCTTGCAGGCTCGGTGTAATTGCCGTTTCCATCAACAGGTGGGTCAATAATATCTACCGTGGAATACGAAACACCAGGTGTTCTGTTCTGCCCGTTGTTGAACACCATGAGCTTGCCAACGTCCGTTCCTTCGGTGATCCAATGCACATTATGCTGTCCGTAGAATTTCTTGTCAGAAGGATTTCCACGGTCATATACTTCTGGATTTCCCCAACGGTAAAGGAGGTCGCCCCCCTTGCCGTAGGTTCCTCCAGTATGCGAGGCCGCCTCCGCAGTTGTGGTGCTGTGGTCAATGATCCATATCTCGTTCATGTTGTGGCTGCTGATGGCGATCTGGTCGAATTCGGGGTTGTACGAGACCGCGTTCACATGCAGCCAATCGCTGTTGGCATTGCTCGGGTAATTGATGTTGATGAGCTCCGGATGATCCGAAACCGTTCCGAAGTTGTCTTTGGTGTTGTCCACATCTTGGATCAGATGGTCCCACGCATGCCATTCCCAAACAATGGTTCCGCCAGTAGCACCGCTTGGTTCCACTTCAATGATCTTGTCGGGCCAAAGCTCGCTTGGCGCCAGATTCGGGTCTCGCCCCGCCTGTATGGCCTCTGCCATGGATCTCGATTCCCAAACGATCATCAACACGTTTCCATTCGGTAGGTATTCCACGTCATGGTGCTGGCACTCAGAAGTGGATGAGACATCATAGCTCCAAAGTAGGTTTCCGTCCCAATCGAACAGTTCCACTCCGCCACCGCTTCCGCCCGAAGTGAACGTGGAGTTTCCAACACGCTTGGTATGCAGCAGGTTGCCGTTTTCGAGCAGATAGACCGAAGCTCCTGGCTGATGCGTGCTACCCCAGCGGTTCACCACCTCGCCACAGTTGTTGATGAGGTAGGTCGTGTCCCAGGCCATGGGTGCAAAAAGCGTGTAGCCATCCAACGATTCTGTGGTGTTGCTCAACGTTCCGACCGTTGGTGTCTGTGCCTTCCCTCTTAAGCAGAGAAGAGATGATAGGATGATGAAAAAGATGGTTCTCATGACGGTGATATTACGGTTCAAAGGTTCAGATTTATGCAGAAAACCGCGTTACAGAATTCAGACGAAGGCGTGCAAGTTTACAAGAAACCATTTGCAACCTTCTGTTACGGCCGTTCGTTTTAGCCGATATGAAAAGGACCACGAAAAATTCCAAGTCGTATAACTGGGGCGATGGCTGCACCGCCTGGCAGTTTGTAAACACCCCATCGCTGAGCGTGATCCGCGAGACCATGCCGCCCAAAACGGCAGAGTCGTTGCACAAGCACTCAAAGTCGCAGCAGTTCTTTTATGTGTTGGAAGGCGTTGCCGTGTTTGAACTGAACGGGGAGAATTACACCATCAAGGCCAACGAGGGCATGCATGTGAATCCTGGACAGGTGCACCGCATTGTCAATGCCACAGATGAAAACTTGGAACTATTGGTCATCTCCGAACCGCATTCGCATGCCGATCGGATCGAGATATCCTGAATCCGTACCTTTCTTCAGAATTTAACCATCAACCAATGAATCCGATACTCAGAAACGTTTTGGCCGTTGTGGCAGGAATTATTGCTGGCGGTGCTGCCAACATGGCAATCATCATGCTGAGCAACAGTTTTATTCCGGTGCCAGAAGGTGTGAATCCTGCCGATATGGAGACCATCAAGGCCAACATACACAACTTTCAGCCCATCCATTTTCTCATGCCATTTCTGGCGCACGCCATGAATGCTTTCGTAGGAGGTTTCGTGGCCGCACTCATCGCGGCCACGCACAAAATGAGATTTGCCGTGGCCATGGGTTTTGTCGGTCTTTTGGGTGGGATCATGGCAGCTTACATGATCCCGGCACCCACGTGGTTCATCGTGCTGGATCTTGTGGTCGCTTATCTTCCAATGGCATGGCTTGCAGGTAAATTGGCAAGCAGGTTGTCGCCAGTTTGATGCAGCTCAGGATCCCTTGATCTGAGGCGGGCGTTCATCACTTGATCTTTTCGTAGATGCAAAGTCGCAAATTCGTATAATTTGGCGGCCGAATTCGAACTATCTCTTATTTCAACACAATAGAATCAAACTCGGAACATGAAAAAAATCTACGCTACGCTACTTGCATTATTAACTGCTGGAGCTTTGATAAATGCCTCTGCGCAACAGCAGGCGAACAATGCTGATTTCGAAAGCTGGGACAGCAACGGAGAGCCTACCAACTGGAATAACATGACCACAGGAAACCTTTGCACGCTTTGTGCTTTCGGTTCTTCGTTGCGCGTATTCCAAGACAATACCGAATACCACGGAGGCGCGGCCAGCGCACGTATCGAGACCACATCGGCCATAGGAAACGTAGTGAACGGAGCCATTACAACGGGAAAAGTAAATGCGCCTTCAACCACTCCTTCTCAAGGCTACAATGCAACCGTAATGGCGGACGCGGATTTCAATCATCCGTTCACGGACATGCCAGACAGTGTTGTTGTTTGGGCCAAGTACAACGTAACGGATGCCACGGATTCTGCACGTATGTCGTTCGTGTTGCATGATTCGTACGACCTGCATGATCCACAGGATGGAAACTCAGCAGCGCACGTGGTGGCCTCAGCACGAAAAAATTTCCAGACCGGTGGCGTTTGGGAACGTATCTCAGTACCGTTTGATTATTCAGGTCCATCAACCAACGGCATTGCCTATTTGTTAGGTACGTTCACATCGAGCTATACGCCTGGCGCTGGAAGCACCACGGCAAAGCTTTGGGTGGATGACCTTGAGTTCATCTACAACCCAACAAGCCCAACTGGAATTGTTGAAGAACTGGCCGATGTGGTATCGGTTTATCCGAACCCCACAAATGATGGTCGCTTGACGGTTTCGTTGGGTTCTGAAATGGGAAATGGATTGGTAACTGTTTTCAATACGGTCGGACAGACAGTGGGCATGCAGAACTTCATGAACACCAATTTGGTGGATCTGCAGATCGATCAGCCTGCTGGAATGTACTTCGTTCGCATTGCCACGGAAAATGGACAGACAACTACCGTGCGTGTGATCAAGAATTGATGATGGGATAAGGGGAATGTCATCAATTGACCGGCCCTGCTTCGGAAACGAGGCAGGGCTTTTTTGTGCATTAACATTGATGTAGATTCGTAACCGCTGAAATGGGTCCCTTTATCGTTCTTCTGGTTGTGGTTGCCGGCTGGTATCTCTACCGGAAATACCCCATCGAAAAGAAGCAAAAACAACCGATAGCGGAGGTCTTTCCTCCCAAATGGCGCATCATCCTTACACAGAAGGTTGCCTTTTACAATGCGCTCAACGCGGAGGAGAAACTCCGGTTTGAACGCAAGGTGCAGGAATTTCTGTCGAACACACGGATCACAGGCATTGATGTGGAGGTTGATCTGGAAGACCGATTGCTGGTGGCCGCAGGGGCGGTCATCGTCATCTTTCGGTTCGATAATTGGCATTACGCCACGCTGGATGAAGTGCTGATCTACCCGAACGAATTCAATCAACAGTTCGAAACGGCAGGTCCCAGTAGATCGGTCATGGGCATAGTAGGAACAGGATACATGAACGGCAAGATGATCCTCTCAAAAGAAGCACTGCACCATGGGTTCGAGAATACCACCGACAAGCGCAACACCGCCATCCACGAGTTTGTACATCTGATTGACAAGGATGATGGCTGGGTGGATGGTATTCCAAACTCGCTTCTCGAGAAGCAGATGGTCATTCCTTGGCTGGATCTGATGAAAAAGGAGATCAGCGCCATACTGGAAGGAAAGTCTGACATTGACGTTTATGGGGCCACCAACCAGCAGGAGTTCTTTGCCGTGGCCTCCGAGTATTTCTTCGACCGCCCCGACCTTTTCAGGGAAAAGCACCCGGAACTGTTTGCCATGATGGAAAAGATCTTCCATACCGATATGAGTGATGTGCGATACGGACCACTTCCGTCTATTGGCCGAAATGACCCATGCCCGTGTGGGAGCGGTAAGAAATATAAAGAGTGTTGTGGGAAGGTTTGAATGACTCCAAGGACCGGTTCGTCAAACGGTAGTATTATTGATCTTCGGATTGAATGGGATCTGCATCATTCGATCATGCTAACATGTCCCAAAACGCCACTATGGACTCCTGTCCTGCCTCAGTGGCAAACAATGAAAGTTGTGTAGAGACCATTTTCAAATAATGAAGGATGATCTTTTCCCGGTCACGTTCCCGATGGTCTACGAATGCTTCGGCAATCCAGAATCGCCCGAAGAGCGTCATGAATGAAACAAGAAAATCAAGTTGATCACCCTCTAAATTGAGCTGCTTTGTTTCAGACAATCCACGAATGATTTCCTTAAAATCGTTGCGTCTCTTCTGTTGTCTCAGAGCATAATCGAAATCGGTTTCAGCCCGAAGTGCCTGACTTAGTTCCAATAGCTCGGTCAATACCCCTCTATGATCGTACTGATTCTGAAATATTCCCTGAACGAGTTCAAGAAAGTGTTTCAATTCTGCTTCACCCTTTCGGTATTGCTCTAAATTTTGCTCATTTCGTGCGCGCAAATTGCTAAGTACTTCCAGCAGCAGATCTTCCTTCTTTGGAAAATGGTAGGACAGATTTCCGGGGCTGATGTTCAGATTTCTGGCAATTTCCCGAACACCCACTTTATGAATTCCGTGCTTGTTGAACTGGGACAGGGCTTCGGTTATGATACGGTCTCTTGTGCTCATCAATAACTTTATTAGCACAATGTACTAATTAAGCTTGCATTCATTAGTACGATGTACTATACTTGTGTTTCAATCTGTATCCCGAAGCCAATGAATTATCCATATCCTCATACCGCGACCAACAAGACAGGTGAGAAAATTACATTTCTCAACGTAGAGAAAGTAGACGGTATTGATCGTTTGAATGTGACCAACGAACTTCAGCCAGGCGCTGGACCTCCCATGCATGTGCATTACAAACAGGATGAATCAATTACTGTGTTGGAAGGCAAAATGACCTACCAGGTATTGAACGGTGACCCCATCACCATCGGACCTGATGAATCCGTGACCTTCAGTAAAGGAACGCCTCATAAATTTTGGAACTCAGGTCAGGGGCTGCTGCGTTGCAATGGTTGGGTCAGTCCACCAAATAACGTTGATTTCTTCATTACTGAACTTTACAAGGCCACTGATGCGGGAAGTGATGGCCGGCCAGAACCATTTGCCAGTGCCTTTCTAATGATGTATTACAAAAGCGAGTATGGCATGTTGGAGTTGCCTGGTATTGTCCGGTATGTTATAATACCTATGACCTATTATTTTGGAAAACTTACCGGGAAATACCGCAGATTCAAGTATGCACCGAAGCCTATTTAATGAAAGGCCGCGCCTCGGAAATCCGAGGCGCGGCCTTTCATTTGGTTTGGCGTAGAGACGTGATTCATCGCGTCTTTGAAACGTCTGTCCCTTTGCCATGTGCGGAGACGCGATTCATCGCGTATCTACCATTAGATCAGCTCAACGCTGCGTTTGAGGAACGCGCTCAACTCTTTGCCTTTCAACAGGCCTTGGCTCAGGAGGGCAAGATCGCAGAGCTGTTTGGTCTTGGTTTCTTTCTCTTCTTCTGAGGCATTGAGCAGTTCGCCCACTTTCGGGTGATTGGCATTTACAACGAGGTTGAAGAATTCCAAACCGCCCATCATTCCCGCTTGTCCGCTTAGGCGTTGCATATCGTTCATTCTGCGCATGAACTCAGGCTGCGTAATGACCACTGGCATTTCGTTCTCGCTCAGGTTCTCGAACTGAACCGTGAATTTGCCTGCGCCACCTTCTGGGTTCACCTGCTTCTCGAACAATGGCTTGAGGGTTTCCTTCTCCTCATCGCTCAACTTGCTCGGAGCGGCATCTTCCTTATTGATGAGCTTGTCAATGATGTCCGCATCCACTCGGGCAAACGTGCTGTTCTCCAATTTCTGCTCCATCTGATTCACGAAGTGCGAATCGAGCGGACTGTCCATTACCAGCACATCGTAGCCTTTCTCCTTGGCAATGTCGATGTAGCTGTGCTGCGCCTCCTGATCGTTCGTGTAGAGGTACACCAACTTGTTGTCCTTATCTGTTTGGTTGGCAGTGATGTGCTCCTTGTATTCCTCCATGGTGAAATACTTGCCATCGGTGTTCTTGAACAGCCAGAACTTGGTGGCGCGCTCGTAGAACTTCTCATCACTTAGCATACCGTACTGGATGAAGATCTTGATGTCGTCCCACTTCTTCTCAAAGTCCTCACGATCGACCTTAAAGAGTTCGTTCAGTTTATCGCTGACCTTTTTACTGATGTGATTGCTGATCTTCTGAACGTTGTGGTCGCTCTGTAGATAGCTGCGCGATACGTTCAAAGGAATATCCGGTGAGTCGATGACCCCGTGCAATAGCGTTAGGAACTCAGGAACGATGTTCTCCACATTATCGGTAATGAACACCTGATTGCTGTACAGTTGGATCTTGTCTTTCTGTACCTGAATGTTCTGCTTGATCTTAGGGAAGTAGAGGATACCGGTGAGGTTGAACGGATAATCCACGTTGAGGTGGATGTTGAACAACGGCTCATCAAAGGTGCCGGGGTACAGTTCGCGGTAGAACGCTTTGTAGTCCTCTTCCTTCAGGTCGCTTGGCTGCTTGGTCCAAGCAGGATCGGTGTTGTTGATGATGTTGTCTTCGGTGATCTGCTTGTCCTCACCTTTCTTGTTGCCTTCCTCATCGCGCTCTGCGTATTCGGTTCTTGTCCTCGTTCCGAACTTGATCGGAACAGGAAGGAACTTACAGTACTTGTTAAGAATGCCTTCAATACGGCTTTTCTGCAAGAATTCCTTGCTGTCGTCCGCAATATGTAGGATGATGTCTGTTCCGCGGTCTTTACGGTCGCTTTCTTCCAAGGTGTAGTTCGGGCTGCCATCGCAGGTCCAATGCGCGGCCTTCTTGGTCTTCATGTAGCTTTTGGTGATGATCTCCACCTTTTTTGCCACCATGAACGATGAGTAGAACCCAAGACCGAAGTGGCCGATCATGGCCTCTGCCTTGTCCTTGTATTTGTTCACGAATTCCTCTGCACCCGAGAAGGCGATATCGTTGATGTACTTGTCCACCTCTTCGGCCGTCATACCTATACCCTTGTCCTTGATGGTGAGGGTTCCGGCCTTTTCGTCCAATACGACCTCGATGGTCAGTTCGCCCATCTCGCCTTTGAACTTGTCGATGCCGCTGAGGGTCTTCAGCTTCTGCGTGGCATCGGTAGCGTTTGCCACCAACTCGCGCAAGAAGATCTCGTGGTCGGAGTAAAGGAATTTTTTGATGATGGGAAAGATGTTGTCTGTGGAGACATTGATCTTGCCCTGTTTGATGTTTTCGGTTGTTGCTTCTGCCATGACTTATTCGTTCAAGGTTTTATGTTCAAAAATCGGGTCGCTTCGAGTGATCGTAGCTTGCGGAGATCGTATCGAGAAGCGTTACGGCTAAGTTTTCGATACATTCCGATCACATCGGAACACTCAAACTGACGACCGCCCCATGGACAATACCTGTGCCACGGCCTAAAAGCTGACAGGACTTCAGTTTTGAACGGTAAACAAGTGCGAGAGAGGTGACAGGATTGCAGTTGACGGGCATCCGTACGTCTTTCAACACATCCGTCTATATTCGCACATGTTTCTACAGCGCGTGGCCAATTTCATTGCACTTGCAAGCATCAAGCTGTTTGCCCGCACCTTCTACAAAGTGGAAAATACCTGGCTGCACAATTATGGCCAAGACCCATGGAAGGGAATGCGCTTACTGGTATTGCTCAATCACACCAGCCTGTTGGAGCCCTTGTTGTTGGGAGCAGCCCCTTGGCGCATGCTGTGGCGCATTGCAGGCAGGATCATCGCGCCTGGAGCGGATGTGACCATGGACCGCCCCATTGTTGGGCGCTTCCTCAAATATATTGCGCCCAAGATGATGCCCATTTCGCGCCAGCGCGATGAGACCTGGGACCGTTTTCTGGAGTCCATCCAACCCGAATCGGTCATCATCATTGCTGTAAAAGTCAACTAATTCGGTAATGATTTTCTAAAGTTAAGAGGTATGTCATTTATTCCTTGATGATGCCTCATTTCGTTGTAGTAAAAGAGATATTGTAGGAGCTCATCCTTCAGTTCCTCAACGGTGTCAT
>WGMW01000035.1 GCA_016124845.1 Flavobacteriales bacterium | reverse complement strand
CTCCACATCCTGATTCTCAATTTAATGCATGATCACCTCATCGGTCACATTGCCCGAACTCGCTACAAAATAGCCCCTTCCCCACAGATGTCGGCCACAGAACTGCTTTGACAGCATCTTCGATTCCGACAGCGGTTTACGGGAACTCTTCCCCTGAAGCATCTGAACCAACTTGCTCACTGACAGATGAGGCGGCACCGACACGAACATATGGACATGGTCCCGGCTGATGTGCCCTCGGATGACCTCCACGTCATTTGCCTTGCATATCGTTCGCAGAAGTTCCCTGCACCGCACAGCAACATCTCCGACCATCACTTTCTTCCGGTATCTCGTAATCCATACGATATGATATTTCAGGTCATGGACACTGTGACGCGTCCTGCGATGATTCTCCACATCGCTAAATTAGTCGAACTGAAGTCTTCGCCTGAAGGCGAGGGATTTTCTCCCATTCCCGTATGAGACATTAACAATTGACATAAATCAATTTTCCATCTACAATTTGCATCTTCGGGCGACCAAATACTAATCGACTGATTCACCGGTCAACTGATTCACCCTATGCGCCAAACCCTCCTCACCATCCTCCTCCTCGCCTGTTCGCTATTGACCAACGCGCAGGTACGCACATTCGACTTCAACCCCAAGGTCATCATCGACCCAAGCAAGATCGATATTGTCCGCGACCAGTTTGGCGTGCCGCACATCTTTGCCAAAACCGATGCCGAAGTGGCCTACGGACTGGAATGGGCCACGGCCGAAGACGATTTTGAGACCATGCAGTTTCTGTTGATGGCCGCCAAATGCTACATGGGCTATCATTTGGGCGTGGAGGGCGCGCAGATCGACTTTGCGGTGCAACTGATGGGATTGCACGACCTGGTGGCCGAGAAGTACGAGACCGAGATCAGCGAAGAGTTCAAGCGCGTGCTGGAAGGAGCCGCCCAAGGGGCCAATGCCTATGCTGCGGCCCATCCCGAAGAGGTCTGGTATAAAAAGGCCTTTCCTGTTACGCCACAGGAGATCGTTATCGGGTATATGCTGGGGCAAAGCCTCATGGCAGGGGTGGACGGCACCATCAATGACATTCTGAACGGGAATGTGCTGAAGCAGATACCGAAAGAGATCAATGACGATGGCATCGGTTCCAATGCCTACGCGTTCAATTCGGTGCTTACCGACCATGGCAACACGTACCATGTCATCAATTCGCATCAGCCCATCGAAGGGCTGCTCTCGTGGTATGAGGCACATCTGCACAGCGAAGAAGGTTGGAACATTACCGGAGGTACCTTCCACGGCAGTGTTTCCATTTTCCATGGTACCAACGAGAATCTGAGCTGGGCACACACCACAGGGGATCTGGACCTCCATGACACGTACCAACTGAAAATGCATCCGCACAAAAAGAAGTGGTATTGGTTTGATGGTGAGTGGAAAAAACTGGAAACGCACCGCGCCAAACTGCGTGTCGGTCTGGGCAAAAAGAAAAAGTTCCGGATCACCATTGGCAAAAAGTACTGGTGGAGCGTTTATGGCCCCACGCTCATTACCAAGCATGGCACATTCTCGTTCCGCATGCCCACCATTTTCGAACTGAAAACAGGCGAGCAATGGTACCGTATGAACAAGGCCAGGAACTTCACCGAATTCCGCAAGTGTCTGGACATACAGGGCATCTGCATGCAGAACATCACCTATGCGGATAAGAACGACACCATCTTCTTTATTGCCAACGGTAAGGTTCCGAGACGGAACCCGAACTATGATTGGAGCAAGGTGCTGCCAGGAGACACCTCGGCCACGCTTTGGACGGAATATCTGCGCGAGGACGAGCTGGCGCAGAACCTGAATCCCGCATGCGGCTACGTGTTCAACAACAACAACTCCATCTTCAATAATACCTGCGAGGACCACAATTGCAATCCTTCCCTCTTTCCTGAAAGCATCGGTTACGACCCTTTGCAGCGCACCAACCGAGGCAACCGCAGCAAGGAGATACTGGAAGGACTTTCGCACATCGATTATGAGGGTGTGAAGCGGTTGAAATTCGACATTCAGTTCCCAGACAGCATCGTCTTTCTGAAGAACTACCCCATTATGGAACTGTTCCGAATGAAGCCGTCCGATTACCCTGACCTGGCCGACATTCTACAGAAGTTTCAGGATTGGAATTTCCGTGGCGACACCACCAACATGGAGGCTGCCTGCATCCTTACCATGATGTATGAGATGTATAACGATAACACGTATTCTGTGGAGCAGGTCCGCGAGAACGACAGCATCCGCCACGAGTTCTTCCTCAAGAATCTGCGGTCGACCAAGAAGCGATTGCTCGATCATTTCGGTACGTTGGACATCCCATTGGGGAAAGTGCAGGTGCTCTCACGTGCGGGCATCGACCTGGCCATTGACGGTGGCCCTGATGCCATCCGTGCGGTCTATTGCAAGGAGCGCGAGGACGGAAAGCTCAGCATGTTCATCGGTGATGGTCTGGTGCAATTGGTCAAGTTCACCAAAGACGGGCCGCAGATCGAGAGCATCAGCCCCTACGGTGCCAGCAACAAGCCCGGTGCAAAGCACTACACCGATCAGATGCACAAGTTCGTGAGCCATGAGTTCAAGAAAATGAGTCTGGAAAAGGATGAGGTCTACAAGAGTGCCTCTGAGGTGTATCATCCGGTGGCCGGTGCAAGGCCTGTGGGACAGTAACGTGGTTGATTTGATGATGAGATGACTTGGGAATTAGCAGATTAGCGAAGTGGGGCCGGAGAACCTTTGAGAGAACCAACAGTTAGCGAAGTGAACAAAAAATCCTCCGTCTTCGTCATCCGCCTTGGACGGAAGGAACCGCCTTCTCTGCGGCTCAGTATGAACGTAGCTATTGGCCATTGGCGAAATACGGAATCCTTTGCGCCCTGGTGTCTTTGCGAGGACCATCCGTGAACGGAGCGAACATCCTCTGTGCCTCTGCGGCTCTGTGCGAAAAACCGTGAGCGGAGTGAACACTCTCTGTGCATCTCTCCTTCTCTATTCTCCTCTGTGTAAAAAGCACTTTGCGCCTTGGCGTCTTTGCGAGAACTAACTGTGAGCGCAGCGAACACCCTCTGCTTCTCTGTGGCTCTGCGTGAAGCCACCATGAGCGTAGCGAACCCTCTGTGCATCTCTCCTACTCAACCCTTCTCTGTGTAAAATCCTTCGATACAATTTTCCCGAAAAAGGAAAATCCCTCAGGATGACCCGCACACTGCTTTGCGTCTTTGCGTCTTTGCGAGAACCATCCGTGAGGGTAGCGAACCCTTCGCATATCCTTCCCTCATTTCAAGTAATTCATCGTAGAAATAACATTTGTCAATTGAGGATCTTTGAGGAATCGCTAACTATGTCATTCCGTCAACCTCAACCCCATGACCCGATCGCGCATTGTACGCTACAAAGCCGATTACAGAACACTTGCAACCGTTTTCGGCTACGGTATTTACACTATTGCAAGCTGGTTCATCTATCCGCATGTGTCCACGTTTTGGAAAGTAATGCTGTTTGTGGTGCATTGCAACGTTCAGTTCGTTCTGTTCTGCATCATTCACAATACCATCCACTCTCCTATTTTCCGCAAGAAGAAGTGGAACAAGGCATTTCAATACTACCTCACGATGCTGTGCGGCAATCAGGTAAGCGGGTTTGTACCGGGGCATAACCTGAGCCACCACATGCATCTGCAAACGCCCAAAGACACTTCACGCACTACACGCGCCCGTTTCGAATGGAATTTTCTCAACCAATCGCTGTTCTTCTTCTTCATGGCGTTCGATATTATCAAGATGGAACAGAAGTTCAAGGCCAAGATGAAGGAAACTCAACCCGACTGGTACAGACAGTATTTTATTGAAGCGCTTCTGGTCAAAGGCATCAAACTCACACTATTGCTCATTGATTGGCAACGGGCATTGGTGCTCATCATCGTTCCCGGACTGTATGGCATCTGGGGGCTTTTCGGTACTAATTTCTGGCAACACGATGGTTGCGATGAGACACACCCCTACAATCACTCGCGCAACTTTACGGGAAAACTCTTCAACTGGATGGTTTTCAACAACGGCTTTCATGGAGCACACCACATGAAACCGGGATTGCATTGGAGCCTCTATCCCAAATACCATGAGGAGAATCTGGCACCTTTCGTACACCCCAACCTCAACCGGAAACACCTTTCCGTTTACCTGTGGCAAACGCTCATCTGGCCCGGCAAACGGGTCGATTACCTCGGCAACCCCGTTGTGCTACCTGAAGACCGACCAACGGCCGATTGGGTTGAAGACCTCGACAACAGTGAAGAAACCCGTAGCGCGATGGGGGCTGTTCAATAGGTTTTTTTACCGCTCCCCGTTGGGAGTATTGGAAAAATGTATATTCGGTAAACCTTTAACCAACCTACTATGACACCGAATACTGAGTTGATGAGCCAAGCTACCGATTCCCTGCGCGGAAAGTGGGGTCTTGCCATTGGAACCTTCCTTGTTTACATGCTGCTTACCCTTGTGCTTCAGGTCATTCCGTATCTGGGAACAATTGTCGGGCTGTTCATTGGAGGTCCTTTTGCGCTGGGTCTCATCATCTTTGCTAAGAACATTGCCAACGACACCGACCCGAAACTTGAACAGATATTTGATGGGTTCAAACATTTCGGTACTTCATTGGCCACCTACTTGCTTGCTGCGGTTGCAGGAATGGTCGGTTTCATCCTCTTGATCATACCGGGGATCATTATTTCCCTTGGCCTTGCACTGAGCATGTATATTATTTCAGATGACAACGAGATCGGTGCTTACGATGCGCTACAGAAGAGTTGGCAAATGATGAAGGGTTACAAAATGAAACTGCTTGGATTGGGACTCATGTTCTTCGGGTTGGCGCTTCTTTGCATGCTTACCCTTGGCATTGCCTTGTTGTGGTTCGTTCCGTTCGCCCAAGTTACCATGGTAAAGTTTTACCAAGATGTGAAAGCCGATTACGAAGGCAGCAATACTTCGGGAGATTTCTTAGAGGGCGGAATGGCCTAAGAACTCATCCATCTGTTGGTAGTCCATTCCTGAGATGAGTTTTCCTTCGGGAGTGATGATGAACTTGGTGGGGATTTCCGTTACGCCAAACGCACGCGCAATGGATGAGGAGAGTACAAAGGGAACCTCCTCCACGACCTGATACTTCCACGAGAACCCGAACCGTTCGGTCACTTTTCTCCAAGTACGGTCATTTTTCTCCAGTGCAATGGTCACAAAGGCCACCTTGTCTCCATACTTGTTGTGCAAAGCAATAAGTTGCGGCATTTCATGGATGCACGGCCCGCACCACGATGCCCAGAAATCGATCACAATATACTGCCCCTTCAATTCAGAAAGTTTGAACGGGGTTCCATCGATCAACCGGGTCTCAAAATCAGGTGCCGTGGAATTCGTGCCGCCACAGCCGACAAACGCCATTATTGCCAAAAACCAAAGTAGCTTTCTCATCTCAGTAAACACAAACACACCTGATAGGTGAAAGTTGCGCAATGGTAAGCATCGTTCATCGATTCGTCCAAAAGTTGGCAAGGCCGATCATCCTCGGTCGTATCTTCATAGTGGAATTAAGGAACTGTATCATGGAAAATGCTGTACCAAATGAGTTCAAGTTCAGGGCTTGGAGTCACAAACAGGCGGAGCGCTTTTTAGCGCACATCCCCGACCTACTGCTCTTCGATGCTGATTTTAGGAGATGGTCCGATTCAGGTACGGATGTCATCGTCACGCTTCAGGTACATGCAAGCATCGAACAACTGAAAACGATATTGGGAGGCATGAAAGACGTCAAAGTAATTGACCGCACCTTGGCCCCGTCCCATGAGTTCAAAGCCTTCGCTTAGCTGTCCATTTTCACCTTTTTCATCACCTCCGGTGGATGCAAGGTGCCAAAGACAC
Organism: Flavobacteriales bacterium; assembly: GCA_016124845.1. NCBI lineage: Bacteria > Pseudomonadati > Bacteroidota > Flavobacteriia > Flavobacteriales > Flavobacteriales bacterium. The sequence goes on along the minus strand of WGMW01000035.1, from coordinate 55,865 downwards.
GGTCCCAGAAAACGGTGCTCAACCCGAAACCACTGTTCGGCTCGCGGTAATGATGCAACAGATGACTGCGCTTGAGGAATTGGAACGGCTTCCATTTGAAATTGAAGAAGTGCGTTGCAAAATGCATCAGGTCATACACCATGTAGCCAAATGTGAAGCCTGAGAAATAGGCAGCCGTCAAGCCTTTATCTCCAATTACCAGATAGAAACTCCAATAAAAGATGACCGCCAGCGAAAGATTGATGGCCGGTGGCATCACCAACCGCAGCGAATCGTTCGGGAAATCGTGATGGATGCCATGGGCGATGTAATGGATCCTCTTCCCTATTTTACCGGTGAACTCACGATGGAAGAAGAACCGATGGATGCAGTATTCCATCAGTGTCCAGAACGCATAGCCTGCAAAGAACAGCCCTGCTGCCACCATCCAGTTCACGCCAAAATCGGCCACGGCCCGATACATGAAGTAACTGGAAATAGGAACGAACAGAATAGGTACTGAAGAGACATGGATCCTTGAGAAGAAATCGAGAATCGGATTCTCGAACATCTTGGGAGACTCATTCCGGTTGGATACGAACAGACGCTTATCGGCCATGCGGCAAAGGTAATAGATCGCTGTAGAGACAACGGTTGAACCTGTGATTAGTTGATAAGTACATGGTTTGCAAACAAAAACGCCCCGCCAATCTCTTGGCAAGGGCGCACTCACAGGGAATATATAATCGAGGCTAAAACTGTTCGTTAAGGAACTTCGGTTCGTTGGTGGAAGGTCGCAGGTCCGTGGTCGTTTTGGTCATCACGATCTCGATGCGGTCATTGCCCAACTGCTGTTCTATGCGGATGGTATCTCCCATCTCCGCGCTCATCTTGTAGTTGCCACGTTCTTCGTAAAATCCATCTGGGTTGCAGATAAGCAGCAGGTACGTGTCTGCACCGGGCGCACCGGGCTGGCCGTTGGTACCACCGGGTCCGCCTGCATTTCGGAAAATGCGGTAGGTCCCATACCAGTACTCATAGCGGTTGATGAAGTATTCAAAGTCGAACACGCCTGTTCCGGAAGGGTAATACTGACCGAGAATCGGATTGGTGGGTATGCTGCTGTTGTTGTCCCAATAGCTGTATGGCATGGCATAATCGTAATCCACACCGAAGTAGGCGTTTCCCGGAGGACCGTCCGGTCCGGGCACGGGGTCCACTACAAATACACAGCTCGAAAGTGAAATTGACAATCCTATCAAAAGGACAATGAATGAGGTCAAATGGCTTTTCATGATCTTTGATTTTTAGGTGTTGGATGGCCTAAACCCAAAGGGTGTGCCAGTCTTTTTTTGAGTAATCGGGAAATCAGGATATCAGCTGATCAGATAACTGGAAATCAAACCATTACAGATGATTCGCCCATCATCCAACTGATCATCTGATTAACTAAAAGATTATCCGCAATTCGCCCCCAAACCATATCGAACTCACCCCCTGCTCCGCAAGCGGAGCTTCCCCCTCTCTTGCAGGAGAGGGGGTGTCCCGACCTGTCGGGACGGGGGTGAGTTGGCAATTGACAACAGGAATACTCACTCAAGATAACTTTGCGGAGTATCATTTTAACTATTCAACGAATTAACTGGTCACCTATTCACAGAATCGCTTGATGATGCTGTACGAATCGAGCAGACCGAGTTCTCCGGCAAGGCTCATGTCCTCGCAGCCTTTATCCAACTTTCCAAGAAGTATGCGGATAAGGCCACGATTGTAGTTGGCCTCAATGAAATTGCCACCGGATGAAGCAGCCAACCCGAACTGGATCTCCGCCTCTTCGTAGCGTTCGGCCGTGGCAAGCAGATAACCGAGGTTGAAATACGCGAAGCGCATCTCTTTGTCCAGTTCCAGCACTTGACGGTAATCCTTTTCCGCCAGGCTTATCAATTGCTCCGTCTTCGCCTGGAAGACCGTATCCTGCACATTCAGTTCGCCATAGATGCTGTCATAGGCCGCCAAGTGCGCCTCCAATTCCATCTGACGGATAACGGCACGCGCAAACAGACAGGCCGCGTGCTTGTCATTGTCTTCCACACATCTGTTCACCAAGGCATAGGCATCTTTGAACCTTCCCAAAAACGCCTCCGCAACAGAGATCCGGATCGGGTTCATGGTATTGCCATGTTCCGACCGCCTCTGGGTACTCAATTTCTCCAACGCGTCCTTCCTCACGGCATCATCCGAAGAAATGAGGGCAATAACGCCTGTGTTGTAGTATGGTCGGTTAAAGCCATCGTAGGCCGTAATGTCCTTGTCCGTTTCAGGGAATGGTGAGATACGGTAAAATGGCAACAGCTTTACATCCACGCGCTTGTACTGCACCTTCCCCACTTCCTTCCTAACGGGTTCAAAATCTCCTTTCAGGTCGGTGGCCTTCATCAGTTTCACCTGCTGATCGTACTTGGCATCCTCATCGCTCATCATCAGCGTGGCGCGTACCTTTTCCAGTTCCTCAACGGCTTTGTCGTACTGTTGTTTGGTACCTACGTGCCTCAAGGCTTCCAGCCTGTTCTCATGCGCTTCCAAGAATTCGGGGAACAGTTCAATGGCCTTGTTCAGATCGGCAAGCGCATCGGTGTAATGCTTGGAGTTGAAATTGAGAATGGCGCGATTGTAATAGCCCAGAATGTTGTTCGGGTTGAGCCGCGTGACCATGTCATAATCGGCCATGGCCTCCTTGGTCTTTCCCATATCTGAATAGACCATGGCGCGATTGAAGAGCACCACCGCGTTCTCAGGATGCAGCTTCAACACACGGTTGAAATCGTCCAACGCCAGTTGCTGCTTGTTCATTTCGGCATACACCACGCCACGGTAAAAGATGGGCAGCGCGCTGGCCGTATCAAGCTCCATGGCGCGGTTCAGGTCTTCGATGGCGCCATCATATTCTTCCAGCTTGGTGCGGGCAATTCCTCTGCGTAGCACGGGCTGCATGCTGGTGGAATCCTTCTTCATGGCCATTTCAAAATCGGCCACGGCCACCTTGTACATTTCCAGTCCGGCCTTGGCCTCGCCACGCAGCAGATAGGTTTCGCTGTTGTCCTTTTTCAGGTCGATGATGCGGTTGCAGTCGGCAATGGCATCCACGTAGCGGTCCAGCCGCAGGTTGGCCAACGCACGGTTGGAATAGATGCGCCAATCGTCATTATTGATCCGCAACGCCTGATTGAAATCCTCAAATGCATCGCGGTAACGCAACAACTGACTGCGCACCACGCCCCGGTAGAGATAGGCCTCATGGTTCTTGGGATTGAGTTCCAGCGCCTTGCCGAAGTCGCGCTCCGCCCCGATGTTGTCCTCCAACTCGTACTTGGCCACACCTCGCAGGAAATAAGCCTCTGAGTTGAAACGGCTTATTTGAATGGCCTTGTTGAAGAGGTCGATGGCTGAAGCGTAACGGCCTTTGCTCAGTTCAAACCGCCCTTGACTGGTGAAATTGCCCTGCGTTTGCGACAGCACCCAAAACGGAACCGCAACGAATATGTAGAGCGAAAGAAGTCGTTTCAAATCAGGCAGAATGGTTCGGCTAAGGTATGGCTATCAAAGCGGTAACGTTGCCGATTGGGTCAATTAGTTCTGATGATATGTAATGAATAACAGAAAGCGTCTGACTCAAATTGGAATCTTGATCATCTATCCCGTTTTGGTGACTTTCGAGTTTAATATTCCTCAATCGCCTCAATTATCGTGGAGTCATTGAATAGCTGGTCATAAATGCCTGAGCTGTTGCTTTTCTCGATCTTCGGAAATTCAACCCCTGCCCCATGGACTCTTGGGTTGTACTTCTGCTCGTTTCTGGCGTTAATAAAATGAATGGCCGCGAACAAACGAATGCACGGATCGGCCATGTCCAATTTGGTGATAAAACGAGGAAACCCGTAAAACAGCGTTGGCCCAATTCCTCCACAGGCCTGTATGCTTTCTTCGTAGGGTTTCAATCTCTCATCTTTACGCACACAATAGGCCATAAAGCTTGAAAACTTACTGTCGAAAGTCTTAGGCCCCGCAAGAATAAGAGAGTCTTGCGTTTGGAGGTTGATCAACGGATGAGATTCCCATAGCTCATCGAAGAGAGAATCACTTCGCAGATCATTTATTGTCTCCTGAGCAAATTCCGTAATCGCATTATCAAGACTTTTCCAACTTGTGTTATCGGGATCGTAAGTCAATTGCTCAGACAATCTCCGATAACCCTCGGAGATATCAAGTGATTTAGTATTGGTTAGTACTAAAGTGTCAAACTCAGCAAGAACTGCTTGTAATTCAGCAATTTCCCGTTTTGTAAAGATTTCTTGCAATCCCTCATCATCCGACAGCATTTGTTGCTGCTGACATGAACAGAAAAATAAAATCAGGATTACGGTCAGAACCTTCAACTATTTATACGACCAACCGATCATTTGAAATTCCCTATCGCATGATCTCCAACCGCTTCACCACTTGTCCTTTCTTGGATGAGATGCGTAGCTGGTAGATGCCGGAATGAACCTCGCTAAGATCCAATTGCTTGGTGAATTTGCCGGCCGGAAGTTCTCCCAAGGTTCGCTTGGCAACCATGGCACCGACCACATTGAACAACTCAACGCTGACGGATGAAGCTGACTCCAACTGCATGTTCAGACTGACCACACCAGAAGTAGGATTGGGATACACGCTCAACGTTGTGATCTCCGACTCATTGATACCGCTCATGGCACCACCTTCCTCTTCCCAAAGTTGAAGGTCATCCATGGCACCTTCCACCAGACTTCCACCATCCAGATTCTGACCAAGATGGGTACTGTCTGAAGCAATGAACTTTACACGCACCTGATCGGTCAGTTGCACATAATCGGCCACGCGGAATGCCACCCTTCTGAAACTTGGATCGGAAACTTTTGAGTTCTCCACAAACACCCAGTCCGTTCCATTATCCGTTACCAGAACCTGCCACCAGTCGGCTCCGGGATTGGCACCTGTAGGAGGGCTGTTCGTATAATATCTCCAGTATGAGATGGCCGGGTTGGTAAACTCCGAAACATCGAAGATGGGACTGAGCAGTGTGGTTGAACCGTCATCCACGTCATTATCACCAATGCCAGCACTTGCGCTGGTAGAATTGCCCGTTATCGCGCAAGCAATATTACCAGCACCCGGTGTATGGTCCTGATCGGTCTGCACCATGACCCCCGCATCAGAGAAAGAACCAACCGGTGCATCAATGGTCCATGTACCAGTGGAGTTGTTATCTGTCGGTAGTCCTTCAACCCATCCAGCGTCCTGAAAATTGTCAAAGTCCTCAATTCGGTTCTGTGTGAACCCGACCATTATGTAGTAAGGAACGTTAGGATCATCAAGATCGGCCGCAAATGGCTGCACATTTGCCAATGTTCCGTTCAGGTTCTGAAGCGCCACATAGTAGGCCACAACTGTACCTATCGGCTGCGCTGGGATGGTACCCGCATAATTGTTACCGGTTGTATTGGACAGACTCACGGTTGACCAAGTGGTACCATCATTCACACGGTAAGCTACAATAGCATCTGTCAAGGCCCAAGGATAATCGGCCTGCACGGTCATGGTAATGTCAATACCTTGGTCATCGTGTTCCAAGATAGGTGTGTGTGCAAGTGTGGCATTGGAAAGCAAGGTGATTCCATGAATATCGAATGCATTGATGATGTCGAGATCGTTCGGTGTACCATTGGTGATGTCATTGTCACCGCCATTGGCCGGGGAATCATCTATCAGAAGCGCTTCCACAAGAACATCCACATATACCTGACCTTCGTCACCATCGGGTCCGGTCACCAGCCCATCGAAGGTGGCTGAGTAAAGGTCCATCATTTGTTGTAGGTCTCCGAAGTTCTGACCCAGATCCCACCATGCCCCGGCAATGATCTCCCCATCAGAGTGCACTTCGCCCACAATATCCTGCGGATAAACTTTCGGGTCGATATCGTACCGTCTGATATAATCGTTCGGAAGGCTTTGGCTGTTTCCAATACCGAGAACAGGGTTGTCAGTAACGCCAAGAGCCCACACATCTGCATAGCCTTCGTCCATGGCCCCATTCTGAAACCATCCGCTAAGCGATGCATAATACGTGTTATTGATGCCATGGCCGTATTCATGATACACCACATCACCTACCAACGCAAATGAATTGCAACCGGCACCGGACTGATAGAAATTGATGGATGTACCATCATAGAAGGCATTGCAGCTTCCCGCCACATCAATATTGGTTGCAAGCGGACTGTCCATGTCGGTGAACGTTGGGAACTTGCTCTTCATGTAATCGTGAATGATATTGACATGATAGTAAGCGGAAGATTCTTTTGAATTGGCCACTGTTCCCCAATCGAAGGCGTTGGAACCTGTCCCCAAAACTGTTGTAGCCGTAGGTGTTACTCCGTTGGTGAACACCTCTGACCAAAGACCGCGCAGCGCCAAGTTGACCGTTCCCTCATTCAGTCCGACCACTTCGCCATTGGCATCCGTGTAAAAGGTATTTCCCCCTTGTTTCACCTCCATGTTGGCCAACACGGAGTTGACCTCTGGGTCATAAGGTTGTGTGAGACTTACATCATCGGTAACTGTTACGGAAGCAACTGCGGGCGGCTCCGCTACGCAATGATCCACCAGATCCTTCCTCATCCAGATCTTGCCGTCCACCGCATCAACATAGGTCAGATAATTGGCAGGAATGCGGTTTTCATCCATTGTATATACCGTGACCACATATACCGGGCGAAAAGTGGCCATCTTCCTTTCGTAGTTCGGCACGGGAAGAATCTTCACATCTGAAGCGGCCTGTACATTTTGAACAGAACCCGCCAGTTCGGCCATGGCAGCATTGGTGGCCTCTGTTGGAGAAAGCACCGCCTCATCCAGTCCAATATGGTCAAACACATCGGCACAGAAACCTACCACCCGGCCATCCAATGAGAACTTGACCGAGAGTCTTGAAAGCAGTACATCCTTACCATTGTGGCGCTGGGTAAAGAACACTTGATGAAGGTGCGCATTCTCCGTTTCGGTGGCCAACTCCAATTCATCCACAGGAATGCCAAAACCCTGCAAATGATGCTCGATGAAGTACTGCGCCTTGGCTGTAAAGTCAGTACCTGGAACGGTTATCGGTTTACCGAACGCGTTATGAGGTTTGGCATTGGTTTCGTTGAAATGTACATACCATGTGCCATTATCGAGAAGAAAGTTTCGCCAATTGGGCTGATTTCTCAGCTGGTACTGATAGGCCTCGTTGAAGGTGCGTTTCTGAACTGTGACAAGACGCACCTCATTCGGATCTTTGGTGCCATGTACATCATTGGCGGTAACTGTTGACACGGCAAAAACTGCCAGAAACAGTGGTAATATATGCTTCATATAATTTGGTTTGGACTACAATAATAACTGATCTGGCCTTGCGAAAATGGTCCTTAAGGCAACACTTGTCTGAAACACCTCACCGGGATGGATGCCAGAGACCTACTGTTGCATGGTTTTCTATGGAAAACATCCAACTACGCGACTCACGTAATCGGTATGTGAAAATTTATAAATTGCGTTACAAATTCTTACCATGAAAAAGACACTTACTATTGTTTTTGCCGTAGTTTTTTCCTCATCGGTCTTCGGCCAGACCGGAATGGGTATTGGCAATACCAACCCTCAGGAAAAACTTGATGTAACGGGTGCGATCAAGATCGGCACCACATCCACAAGTAATGCCGGCACGATCCGCTGGAACGGCACCAACTTTCAGGGCTATGATGGCTCACAGTGGGTGAATCTGGACAGCCAAGGAGGAGCCGATGCTGATTGGACGGTAAGCGGTGTCAATCAATATTCGGCCGTTACAGGTAACGTGGGAATTGGTGTGACCTCGCCTGCCTATAAATTAGACGTTCAGACATCTGCCAGAATTGGAAAGGCAGAAGTGGGAGACTGGGGATCCAACTTTGCTTATTTCGGCAATCAGGCACTCACCCATCCCGCACAGACAAATTTTGCACTGTTGCAGTCTTCTTCCGGTAGAACTATTCTGAACAGTGCTTCAGGACAGTCCATCTATTTCAGTATTGGAAACACCCCCCACATGTATATGGAACCAGGCGGCAATGTGGGGATCGGTGTCATCTCACCTACATACCAACTGGACGTTCAGACATCTGCCAGAATAGGAAAGGCCGAGACGGGAGACTGGGGTTCCAACTTTGCCTATTTCGGAAACCAGGCACTCACCCAGCCCGGACAGACAAACTTTGCATTATTGCAGTCTTCCGTAGGTAAAACTACTCTGAACGGTGCTTCAGGACAGTCAATTTCTTTCAATATTGGCAATACCCCTTACATGTATATGAATTCAAGTGGAAACGTGGGAATAGGTACAATTGCACCTGGGTACCAACTGGATGTTCAGGCATCTGCCAGAATCGGAAAGGCCGAGGTAGGACACTGGGGTTCAAACTTTGCTTATTTCGGCAATCAGGCACTCACCCAGCCCGCGCAGAGCAACTTTGCATTACTACAGTCAAATGTAGGCAAAACCACGCTGAACAGTGCTTCGGGACAGCCTATCTTGTTCAGTATTGGCAATACCACCCACATGTATTTGAGTTCAAGTGGAAATGTAGGTATTGGTACCATCTCACCTACTACTGACCTTGAGGTTGCAGGGCAGGTGAAGATCACCGGAGGAACACCAGGCATAGATAAAGTTCTACGCTCGGATGCCAACGGATTGGCCACATGGGTCGACCCCAATAGCCTGGTATCTGCAGATGGAGATTGGACCATCAATGGCAGCAATCAATATTCCACCGTGGCTGGCAATGTTGGTATCGGTGTGTCTGCCCCATCGGCCAAACTTCATATCCAGCAAAGCTCAGGTAGCAGTATCATGCTGTCCCGAGGTGATGCCAACACCACTGACGGTGAAGTGATGGGAGAAATCCTATTCGATAACACGAGCAATACAACGGTTTCCACATTGGATGCAGCAGCCGTTATCCGGTCAACAGCATCGGGCACACAGGGAAACAGCAACAAAGGGGGTAACATTCTGTTCCTTACCAAAAACAACGTTCCAGGCAGCTCGGCAGCAACGGAACGACTTCGCATTACAGCAGCTGGAAATATCGGTATTGGAACCACTTCTCCTGCTGCCAAATTGGACATTAATGGCACTGGGGCATTGAATGACAATCAATTGAGATTGAGAGGCGGTTCGGATGGTAACCATTACCTATCCTATATTGGCGGTTCGTTTGATGGCGCAAAGCTTACTGGAAACAATAATGTGATCTTGAATACGGTTACCGGTGGTGATGCATTGATCGTTACCGGAAGCAGAGTGGGAATTGGAACAAGTTCACCTATTGCTCCGCTTCACGTTGAATCGCAAGCAAACCCCAGCTATGGCAACTTCACCTACTATGCATTTGAGACAAATGCCGGCACTGGATCCTGTTGCGGTGGAACAGTTAACGGGGTCTCTATCCATGCAAGCGGTCGTGTCATGGCCTCTGAATTCGATGCCTTCTCGGATGCCCGGATAAAAAATGTGATCGGAATTTCTGAATCAAAGAAAGATCTTGAAACACTCGCATCCATTGAAATCACCGATTACCGCATGATAGACAAGATGAAGGACGTAAAGCCATTTAAAAAGGTAATCGCTCAACAGGTTGAAGAGGTGTACCCACAGGCCGTGTCAACCATTACGGAGGTCATTCCTGATATATACACGGTTGCTTCAGCCAATGACGGTTTCATAGATATTTCTGCCAATGTAAAAGCGGGAGACCGAATCAAGCTCATTCGTGAGTCGGGCAACGAAATGGTAACTGTCACGAAAGTTTCTGAGGAAGGCTTTTTTATTGACCGAAAGATAACCGAGGATGTTTTCGTTTACGGACGCGAAGTGGATGACTTCCATACGGTAGACTATGAGGCCATTGCCATGCTCAATGTTTCTGCCACCCAGGAACTCTACCGAATGATCAAGAAACTACAGGATGAGAATTCAGAGCTCCGATCATCAGTAAATGAGTTCAACGCCATGGCCAAAGAGATCGAGCAACTGAAGCAATGGACCAACTATCAACAACAGTCTAACAAGTGAGCAAAAAATTATCATAAGATAATCAATGCTTACTTTTAGGTACTCAAATTTGAATCGCAGACCAAGAACCACCATCATGCAACGATTCCTCCTACTCGCATTTTTAGCAATTGGCTTCTCAGAATATTGCTTTTCGCAGGTAACCAATGAGGTTCAGGTATATGTCCGTCCCGGAACGGATGTATATGTTTACGAGAACATGACCAATGCCTCTACCGGTAATTTCACTACGGGTGAAGATGGCCTTCTCTATGTAGACGGCACCTTGGTGAACAATGGAAGTATGACCTTCGACAACAGCGCTTCGTTGCTGAGAGGAAGCACAGGAAGTGATGGCACCGGAAGCGGAACTTACCATGTAAGAAGACAGGGCAGCACCAACAGTTCGGTCTATAATTATTGGAGTTCGCCCATGACCAGTTACGCGGCTGTTCCAGGTAATAATCCTTACCAATACGACTCTGATCTAAGTACCCAGACGTTTACGGATGACCAACCTGCCGATCCGGGTTGGGTATCCTTCTCAGGGAACATGGTTCCCGGAAAGGGGTACATTGGTCGAGGTGCTGGTCTTTACACTTTTCATGGAGATGTAAATAACGGAAACATCTCATTTCCAATGGTATACTATCCTTATGCTCCAGGGAATACCTCACCCGGTACTCCGTTCAACCTCTGCGGCAATCCTTACCCATCCGCCATCAGCTGTGCTGCTTTGGTAAGTGCCAATCCGGATGTGAACGGTTCCATCTACTTCTGGGATGATGACCTCAGTGGTGGTTCAGGCTATGCCTCCAGCGACTATGCGGTTTGGAACGGAACGGGGTCCCTTGGTACGGGTTCGGGTTCAGCTGGTGTTCCGAACGGCTACATCTCTACAGGACAGGGATTTATGATCAGAAGCCTGAACGGCAGCTCCGTTCTGAACTTCAACAACACGATGCGGGTAGGACACTACAACACGCAGTTTTTTAAGGCCAATGGCGATGACTCAAGACTGTGGTTCAGCATTGAAGGGAATGATCAGTTCAACCAGATACTCATTGGAGTGCTTGAAGATGCTACCGATAATGAAGATCGTCTGTATGATGCGGTAAAGATCCGCGGCAATACCAATATCACATTGGCGGCACAGGACAATGGGCGCGAGTACGCCATTCTGGCCTTTCCTCCGCCATCCGCAGAAAAGTCGATTCCATTGACGGTCCTTGTAGCAGAAGGTGGTGTTCATACTTTCAAGGCGCAGGTAATGGAGAATTTCGATTATGATAACGTCTATTTTGTAGATGCCGCTTCCTCATTAAGTGTTCAGTTGGAAGAAGGAACGGAAATTCCCATCAACCTGAACCAGGGGCTCTACGAGAACCGATTCTACCTTAATTTCTATCCGAGCAGTTCGGTCGATGTGCCAAGGGTAAGCAATCAGGAGATGTCCATCTATGCCAGTGAAGGCATGCTCTACGTGCGCGATCAGGACCTTACAGCCGATCATGTAGGACTTGAGATCTTTGATGTTGAAGGAAGAAAAGTTTACCAAGATGCAAGGTTGTCCATGTTCAATGGAACTTCTACCGTACCTTTGGACGGCCTTGTAACCGGAGTATATCTCGTGAGGGTACTTACATCAAATGGTTATGTAAACCAAAAGATCTGGAAATAAGAAGCACATGCGCACAGTCGTCAAACTTACCATCATTATTGTTCTCCTGTCTTTTTGGGTCAGTCCGATCTTTGCACAGACACCGCCACCAAGTAGCCCTGCTTCTGAAGCTCCATTGGATATTCTTGCTGGGCTTCTACTTACGGCAGGCGTTATATACGGAGGGGTTCGCTTTAAGAACAGCGCATCTAAATAAGTCGTTTCATGTTCAACTCGTTTCCGAGATTCTTTACGGGCGTAGAGAATCGGAATGAGCATCTTGCCAAGCTGTTACTATCAGGCATCTATTTTGCCATAGCCTTTATTCTGGTTTCTTATACCGGCCACTTTTGGAGTACGAATAACGCCTGGACCTTAGGGTATCGACCAACTTTCAGCTACGATTGCATGGAGAGCCTTGCGGGTTCTGGAGGATGGACAACCGCACGGATCGGCTGGGTTTACCTTGCCCCTCCGCTTTGGGGATTGCTGGTAGCCATTGTAGCGATTTCGGCTTTCAGGCTCGTGGACTCCAAGCAGACCCATCTTCGTACTTTTCTATTTTGGCTGTCATTGAACGGTTTCCTCCTCTACTTTTCTTACATAATGACAGGCATTTTCTCTGGGCAGGATTATGGCTCCATCCTGTTCACCGGATTTGTCGGTTTCTACAGTTGGTTGGATCTTGAGAAAGGACCTATCTACCTTCTTCTTGTAATGCAGTTGATCGTCTCCATGCCATTTGGGCTGATCTATTCCAAGCCCGTTCTGAAACAGAACTACTCCAGAATGCTTGCAACCAAGCCAAATGGAAAGTCGGTCATTTTTTTGAATGTTGTGGCAGTACCATTCTTTATCGGTTGTTTGTTGGTCGGTCTTACCACCTTCCCGATGGCTCTGGGTTACCAGTTGATCAGAATGTTCTCCTTTCTACCCATCTTCATCGTCATGGTTCTTGGGCTTTCCCTGTTCAAATCAAAGCATATTACCATTGTCAAAGGAGGTCTTCGACCTATCAACAGAACTGCATTGGCCATTTTGCTCTTGTTGCTCATTGCTTCGCGCTTCTGGCTTCAGGTGCCAATAAAACCAATTTGGTAGATCGCCTCGGCTGAACAGGTATTCTTTGAGAATGTATCTTAGCGTCCGATGGAAAAACTGAAGGAGTATCTGAACCACCGCGCGGTGGTATTTCTTTACCTGATCATTCTCACCGTTGTTTTTCATGGCACATACGATCGCATCTTCGATAAGAAGGTGCATCTGGGAGGCGACAATGCCGGCTATTACATCTACGGAAAATCCATCGCCAAGGGAGAAGGTTATCGGGCCATTCATACCAAGAACCGTGTAAAGGCCAACCACTTTCCTCCCGGTTATCCTGCACTCATAGCGGTGGTGATGAAAACCTTTTCAGGAAAGATCACCACCATCAAATCGGCCAACGGGTTTTATATGTGGGCTGCGCTGATCGTGCTGTTCTTCCTGTTCAAGGCGCTTACCAGAAACATCCACCTTTCGTTCATTGCCTGTCTGCTGGCATCCTTCAATTTCCATATGCTGGAGTACAGCACCATTATGATGAGTGAGATTCCGTTCGTGCTGTTCTCCGCGCTCAGCCTCTTGCTGTTCATTCACACCGATTTTGAGGTTCCATTCTATAAGAACTGGAAATTCATACTCTTCGTGCTATTGTTGGTGTTCGCCTTTTACATCCGCACAATGGGCATCTCGCTGGTCATCTCCTTTACGCTCATCTTTCTTTTTCAGAAGCATTGGAAATTTGCGGCTGCGCTGGTTCTCGGATTCATACTGCTGGTATCGCCTTGGCAGATCAGAAGCCACTCCTTGGGAGGAAATTCATACGTGAACCAGCTTCTGATGAAAAACCCGTATCGGCCAGAAATGGGACCGATGGAAGTGAAAGACTGGCCAGAACGTTTTATTATGAATGCCAAGCGCTATTTCGCTTTGGAGATATACAATGGCGTGCTTCCGTTTGAGAATATCGATTACAAGCAATGCGTGGCCCAATTGAAAATGGAGGCCGGAACCTTGCAGACGGATACTACCAAGACCGCCAAGCAGTTCAGCGAACTGACATTGGAGGAAAAGGAAAAGTCGGCTGCGCAAAGAGGCATGGCGTGTTCGAAAGTGGAAATAACCACGCAAGACTACATCTATACCATCTTGCTCCTATTGTTGATGGCCTTTGGCTTGGCACGCCTCAAAGGCTATTGGATATTGATCGGCCTCTACCTGGCCGGAACCTTTGGTATTCTGTTCCTGTGGCCCGAAGCGTGGTTCGGTATCCGGTTCATGCTGCCATTGGTGCCGATACTCATTATGCTGGCATTGAACGGACTTGTTCAGATACCGATCGTGATCACTGACAGACTGAAGAAAAAACCGATCTGGATCCTATCCGTCATTCTACCCTACCTGGTCTTTTTCTGGCTGCACAGTTCGTACGAAAAACGTGTGGTGGAACTTGAAAATCGGGCCAAAGGCGTCTATATCAGCAAGTTCAAAAACTACTTTGATATTGCCACGTGGGCCAATAAGAACATTCCGAGAGATGCTGTGGTATCTTGCCGTAAAGGGCAGTTGTTCTACCTCTATGCCGACCGTTGGGTGACCGGTTTCAAGAACACGTTGGACAAGGAAGAACTGATAGAGAATCTGCGAGAGAAAGAAGTAACACACGTGGTGCTTGACCAATTGGGCTACGCCTCCACTTCGCGCTACCTCTACCCTGCCATCAAAAAATATCCTGGCAAATTCAAGGTCATTCAGCAATTGAAGAACCCTGATACCTACATCATGGAGTTCCATTACGACATGGGCTACACAGGCGAATGGAAGGATGAGAAGAAACACGGACAGGGAACTTACAAATGGACCAATGGCATGATGTACGAAGGTGCTTGGGAGAATAACCAACGTAACGGTTTCGGTAAGTTCACATGGCCGAACAAACAGGTATTTGAAGGTGAGTGGAAGAACGATAAGCGAAATGGCCCTGGGAAACTCACCAATCCAGATGGTTCATGGCTGGAAGCAACGTGGACCAATGACATGTTGAATGGCACGGTGAAGGTTTACAATCCCGATGGTTCCTTGAAGGAAACCGGAGTCTTTAAAGACAACAAGAAAGTCAATTGAGCAGCTGATCCGGGTTTTCAGCTGTTGGTCTACAGTTTACTCGTATTCGTAGCGCAGAATTTCCACGTCCTTTTTAAGGCGTTCCATGTCGTCTTTGGAGGTTCCATCATAAAATCCACGGATCTTCCTCTCCTTATCCACCAGAATGAAGTTCTCCGTGTGGATGAAATCGTCCTCGCCTCCATCGCCTTCAGTGGTCACAGCAAAATAGCTTCTGCGCGCCAACTCATAAATATGCTTTTTAAGGCCTGTTGTCAGCTTCCACTTGGCGGGGTCGGCACCATGTTCCTCTCCATAAGCTGCCAACACAGGCACGCTATCAATTTGAGGCGTTACCGAATGTGACAGGAACATGATGTCCGTGTCATTTTTATAGAATTCGGCCAGTTCGGTGAGGTTGGCCGTCATCTTCGGACAGATGCTCGGACACGTGGTAAAGAAGAAATCAGCTACGTAAATATGACCATCAAAGTCAGCATTGGTAACGGTGTCTCCCGTTTGATCTATCAACTTGAATTCGCCAATACGGTGCGCTCTTGCCGTGCGCTGCATATCGGTATCAACCAAATTTGGATTGACATCCGCTGGTTGGAACACCTTGAGCCGCTGCTGTTTTTTCAGCATCGGATACACCACCACCATCCCACCTATCCAGATGGCAGCAAAAGCCAGCAATATCCACTTGTACTTGGTCATGCCGCAAATTTGGCACTTTTAAACAGAACGAATGAGTTCAATATCACATTACTTTAGGCGTTGGAAATTCGAATGGCCAACCTCCCCTCAACCGAAAAACAGAATAAGCCTGTTTCCATCAAAAAGATGGATGCGTTCCAGTTTCATGTGGTTTCGGAGGCGCAGCACATGCTGATGGTGGTGCTGTTCTTCATTTCGGCATTTGCCATCGTATTCTACATTCAGATAACGTTAATCTCATTACTGAAGGCCAGTCAGTTGTTTATCGAGTTCGGGCTGATCGGTTTTTTGATCACCTATCTTATACGCCAACGGTTTGGGCTAAGCGTGCTGGATGGCCTATACTACAACGTTTTCATGGTGGCTCCGATCATTACCGCGCTGTTCTTCGTCATCAATTCATCTACCTGCACCGATAGTTACACGGAAACCCATGAAGTGATCGGATTTACTGCTGAAGGAAAGGGCTACACGGTTCGCCTGAAAGATGATGCTTACAAAGACTTCTGGCGAATTCGAAATTTGGAAGGTTCGCCCGTAAGAAGACGTACCGCAGTTCTGAAACTCACGCTCTGCGATGGCGTTTTTGGTTACAAGACCATCAAAGCCAAAGAGTTGGAATGATCAAAACTCGCTCTTGAAGTGAAACTCGATATTGGGATATTGCTCCTGCGCCATCTGCAATGCCCAAGCACTGTCTGCCAAGAAAACCAGTTTTCCGTCCTTGTCCTCGGCCAACGCGTTCATCTTCATGTCAATGAATTTATCAAGTTCCTTTTCATCATCAGAACTGATCCAACAGGCTTTGTACAGACTGACGGCCTCATAACGGCACTTGGCTCCGTATTCGTGTTCCAAACGATGCTCAATAACCTCAAACTGAAGCGCACCCACGCAACCGATGATCTTACGATTGTTGGTTTTGCGCGTGAACAGCTGCGCCACGCCTTCGTCCATCAGCATGTCCAGTCCTTTGGCAAACTGCTTGGTTTTCATCGGATCGGCATTCTCCACGTAGCGGAACATCTCTGGCGAGAAGCTCGGAATACCAAGGAAATGCAATGGCTCGCCTTCTGAAAGCGCATCTCCGATTTTGAAGTTTCCTGGATCGTGAAGACCGACAATATCACCAGGAAATGCCTCATCGATCACTTCTTTCTTCTGCGCCATGAACGAGGTCGGGTTGCTGAAACGCAACGGCTTGCCCAAACGCACATGCGTGTAAGGTTTGTTGCGTTCGAATGTTCCTGATGTAATACGCAAGAAAGCAATTCGGTTGCGGTGATTCGGATCGATGTTCGCATGGATCTTGAACACGAAGCCTGTGAACTTCTCATCCAACGGGTCGATATGACGTTCTTCGGTTTCCATGCCGCGTGGCGATGGCGCAATATCGATGAAGCAGTCCAACATCTCGCGCACCCCGAACATGTTCAACGCGCTACCGAAGAACACAGGAGCAACTTTTGCATCCAAGTAATCTTGAAGATTGAGCGGTTCGTAAACGCCTTCTACCAGTTCAACCTCATCGCGAAGCGTGTTGGCCGCGTCCTCCCCGACCATCTTATCTACCAACGGATCATCAAGGTCTTTGATATCAACGGTGTCCTCTTTGCGCTGCTTGTCCGTTCCGCTGAAAAGCGAAAGATTGTTCTCGTACAGGTTGTACACGCCTTTGAAACGCTGCCCCATGCCAATAGGCCAACTCATCGGGCGCACCTTTATCTGTAGCTTGTCTTCCACCTCATCAAGCAGCTCAAAAGCATCTTTTCCTTCTCTATCGAGTTTGTTGATGAACACGATGACTGGCGTATTTCGCATACGGCACACCTCGGCCAATTTCTCCGTCTGTGCCTCAACTCCTTTCGCCACATCAATAACCACAATAACGCTGTCAACAGCCGTGAGCGTGCGGTACGTGTCCTCTGCAAAATCCTGGTGTCCGGGCGTATCAAGAATATTGACCTTCTTGTCTCTGTACTCGAAACCCATAACAGATGTGGCCACCGAGATACCCCGCTGCTTCTCTATCTCCAAGAAGTCGGACGTAGCGGTTTTCTTGATCTTGTTGCTCTTTACGGCTCCCGCCACCTGAATGGCACCACCGAACAACAGCAACTTTTCGGTCAATGTGGTCTTACCCGCATCCGGGTGACTGATAATGGCGAATGTGCGCCTTCTTTCTACTTCCTGCTTGTGCGTCATAACGAGGCCGCGAAGATAGAAGAATGGTTGTGAGGTCGTGAACAGATGAAGTGAGGAACCGTTTCTTCAGGTCTCAACGATCAGACCATCGTAGGCCAAACGGATGTTATCGGGCAATTCCTGCTCAATGATTGCATGATTTCCCAACAGATGACTGATGTGCGTGAAGTAACCGTGTTCGGGTTTCAGGTCTTCCATGAACTCCAAGGCCTGTTCCAAGTTCATGTGCGAATGATGTTCCTTGATGCGCAGCGCATTCACCACCACGATCTTCGAACCACGGATCTTTTCCCGTTCCTCCTCATCTATAAACTTGGCATCGGTGATGTAAGTGAGATCACCTAAACGGAAACCGTAAACTGGCATTTTCCCGTGCTTCACCCGAATGGGGATCACATTCACACCAAGCACGTCAAACGGCTCATCTCCAATTCGATTGAACTGTATGATGGGCGCACCCGGATATGGATTGGTGGCAAATGCGTAATGATAGATGCGATGCAACGCCTCTTCCACGCCTTCGGAACCATACAAGGGCATGTTCTTTCGTTGCAGAAAATTGATGGCGCGGATGTCGTCCAAACCTGCCACATGGTCCATGTGTTCGTGGGTAAAAAGCACGGCATCGCAATCCACATTGCCCGAACGCAACATCTGCTGACGGAAATCCGGTCCGGTATCGATCACAATCTTGATTCCGTTTATCGAAACAATGACGGACGACCGTAACCGTTGGTCGCGCGGGTCGTCTGATGTACAGACGGGACATTGACAGCCCAGCACAGGCACACCTTGAGATGTTCCTGTTCCTAAGAATTCCAAACGCACCGTTTGCTTCATCGCGTCCCAAATATAGCCCGAAGGATATTAGTTGGCACATTCGCAGGCCATGCAAAAGCATTGGCTATTTTTGAGGCGATGCGCGGGTCAGCTTCCCTTCTGTGTATTGTGTTTTTCGCAATTGTACAAACTGCTTTCGGGCAGGATGGACTTCCCTTCATGACCGAAGTGGAACTTTCTCGGCAGTACAGCGATTCACGGATCGGTAGCATCATTCAGGAAAGCGAAGAGGCCATGTTCTTCTCCACTTCGCGTGGTGTGCTGCGTTATGATGGTGCCACGTGGGAACGCATCGCCACACCCTCGCCCGTTCTCCGCATATTCCAGCACGAGCTTTCCAACCGGACCTTCGTTGGCCTCAAGAGCGGGGCCATGGAGATCATCCGTTCGGATTCGGGAACGTATGAGGTCAGGTCCATCCAAGGACTGAATTCAAAGCAGCCCATCCAGCACATTATTGCCACCGACAATGACATCTACTTTGTAGGAGAAAGTGAGATACACCAGTACAGTCCGCTACAGAAGGAGAATGCCAAAACGTACGTGTTTGCCGAAAAGCTGATCAGTGGCGCCTTCATCAGCAACAGCAAGCTGTACATCCTTTTCTTTCAGGAAGGTCTTTTTGAATGGCAGGATGGGAAACTCAACCCGATCGGTGATTACACACGCGTTGCGGAAGATCAGATGCTCTTCAGTTTCGAAGCGTCAGTTGGAACGTATGTCGGTTTTGACAGTGATGTGATCTACCGTTTCTCCGATGGAGTTTTCCACGCGGTAAAGGAACATTTGAGGAAATATGTTTCAGATAATTTCCTTTCTGATGGGCTTCTGCTGAACGATTCGCTGATGGCGATATCCACGCTTGCGGGAGGCGCAATAGTGGCCAACATCAACACCAACGACATCAAGTATCGGTTCGACTATACCACAGGCGCACGTGACAATGAGATCTTCTGCCTTGGCAAAGACCGGGATGAAGGACTTTGGATGGCATACGAAGCGGGTCTGAGCCGTGTGGACCTGGCGCAACCCGTAAAGAATTTCAGCGGCTATCCCGGACTGGAAGGAAACCTGACAGCAAGCCTGTTTGTGAACGGACATTTGCACGTAGGCACGGGAAATGGGGTGTTTGTGCTGAAGCAGGCCACAAGCCAAGCCGAAATAGAGCGCATGATGGAGGAAATGATGCGCAAGAAGCAGGAGGCGAAAGAGGATCAGGCTTCCAATTATGTACCACCTGAATCTCAGGTTTCGAACACCGAAGAGAAAGAAGCGGCCGAACTCATTGAGCGTTTCAAAGAAAATCCTTCTGAAGTGAAGGAAGAACTGAGCCGTAAGGAGATCCGTGAACTGAAGCGAGAGATTCGGAAACAGCGCAGGGAAGAGCGCAAGAACATGACTCCCGGAGAGATCATTGAAGACATTTTCACGAACGGCAGTGATTCCGAACCTGAACCGAAGAAACAGAGCGGCCCGGATCCGATGAGGTCATTGATCCCCAATCCGACCACAGGCCCGGCCGGAAGCGGCATGACCGCGCCTCCGGGTAGTGCGGGCGGACAGCGGAACAAACCGCAGGTGCTGCAACAGGAATCGCAGGCAAAGAAAGTGGCCGCACAGGAGCAGAAACTGAAAACGTTGCGCAATTCCTATCTCTTCAAGAAAGTGAAAGGCATTGATGTCAAGTGCCGTCAGCTCATCAGCATTCAGGATCAGGTATTTGCCGCCACCAATAATGGGCTGTATCACATTACAGGAGAGAGTTCGAGCAACCTGGCCCCGGGCATGTACATCAATTACGTCACAGCATCAGCAGACGAAAAGCGGCTATTGATCGCTTCGCTGAACGGGGTGTACGAGCTGAAACAGAATGAAGGTGGAAAGTGGGTATCGCACGCGCTGAATGATTCTGTTCGGTTTGTGGCCTACAATGTAATTGAAGATACCGAAGGCTCTGTTTGGGCAGGAACAGACAACGGGGCCTATCATTACCTACCGAATGAAACCAAACTTGTCAAACTTCCTGATGTACTGAACGAGCGGGTACTTGTGACCAATGCGTATGGCAAGATCCATTTCCTGTTGCCCTCTGCCCTGTTCCATTATGTGTCCGATGCAGACACGGTGCTTCCGGCCACGCTACCGGAAATTCCACAGGCGGACCGATTGGAATATCTTCTGGGCGACCATGACATCATTTGGGTGCGCTCCAATTTGGGTTGGCATGTGCTCAATGGAGAAAGATTCATTCCGCTTCTGCCCTACCTCGAACTGTTTGAAGACATCCGCAACCTCAGTACCGACAAGGACGGTAACATCTACGTTATCGATAAGAGCTCGGATATTTATTCCGTAGAGAACTCCAACATCTCATCAGCCTATAAGTTCAACATTTACATCCGTCAGGTGGTGGATGCCAATGGCCAGTCATTCTCGTTGGAAAGCACAAAGATCGAAACGGACGGCAACGCACTCGTTTTCAATGTTTCTGCCCCTTTTTACCTTAAAAAGGAAGGGACCAAATATCAGTTCCGAATAAAGGGACCGTACAACAATTGGAGTCAATGGCTTGAAGACCCTGAGATCCATCCGGGTATTATTCCACCGGGAGATTATGTCCTTGAAGTTCGGGCAAGGAACATTCTGGGAGAAATGAGTGAGATAAAAACGCTGGCCTTTAAAGTACCGAGGCCGCTGTACTTGCGCTGGTACTTTCTGGTGTTGTACGTGGCCATTCTCACGCTGCTCATTTTCACCATCATCAAAATACGCGAGCGCAGCCTGAAAGAAACGCAGCGCATTCTGGAAGCAAAGGTGGCCGAACGCACCGCTGAACTGGAAGAGGAAAAAGTGAAGACCGAGGAGTTGCTGCTGAACATTCTACCGAAGGACACGGCCGATGAACTACAGAAGAACGGCAAGGCAACAGCACGGCATTACAATCAGGTTTCGGTGCTGTTCACCGATTTTAAAGGATTTACTGCCTTTGCAGAGAAGACCAAACCCGAGGATCTTGTAAGCGAACTGCACCGCTATTTCGTAAAGTTCGATGAGATCATCGGTAAATACTATCTGGAGAAGATAAAGACCATTGGCGATGCCTACATGTGTGCAGGTGGCGTTCCCATCCGCAACAACAGCAATGCCATTGCCATTACGCTGGCCGCATTGGAGATCCGTGAGTACATGAAGCAGGTGGCTGCGGAAAAACAATCGCGCAATGAGGAGTTTTTGGAGATACGCATCGGCATTCACACGGGGCCACTCACGGCCGGTGTGGTGGGTATGAAGAAATTCGCCTACGATATTTGGGGCGATACGGTGAATACCGCAAGCCGCATGGAATCATCGTCAGAACCCGGACGCGTAAACGTATCCGGCACTACGCACGAAATGATAAAGAAGTACTTTGACTGCGAATACCGTGGTAAGCGCGATGCCAAAGGCAAAGGTGCCGTTGACATGTATTTCGTCAACGCCATCAAACCCGAATTCTCGGAAGGTGGAGACGGAATGACACCGAATGGCGCATTACTGGAACTGATAAGCTGAACGGACCGCACAATGGCAGGAGGAGGAGGAGGATTTTCGAGAGATGCCATGAACAGGAGCAAATCGAACCGCTCGCTCCGAAAATCCCACCAAGGACGGTTTAAAGAACATCAGGAAACCTTCATTCACGAACACGGACCATTGAAGTTCAAAGAAGTGTCTGAAGAGGAACTCCAACAGATAAAACAGGAGATCCGGCAAAAGGCAAAGAAAGATAGGCTGAAGAATCTGATCATTGCTATCGTGACCCTTCTGCTTATCACCGTTGGCGTTATCATCGCACTCACGTAATCATCCAGCTCATGGAAAAAGAAACCTGCCACGTTTCTAAGAAGGCACTTCCGGTGGAAGATGTCACGGCATTCGATATGATCAAAAAGCCGATCATCGCGCTTATCCGGAAAGACCATCCCGATTTCGAATCCGGTCATTTCATCTCAAATTCTGAACTGAACAACTACCGGAAACGCTATTTGGCACTCATCATTACCAAAGAGAAACGGGAACTGAACAAATTGGAGAATCAGGTGGTGAAGGCCATCAACGAAAATCAGATCCTTTCTGAGAACATAGAACCGGAACTGGAGAGCGAACTGACGCTGGGGCAGCGGATTGCCGACAGGATCGCTGAGTTCGGTGGAAGTTGGACGTTCATCATCACGTTTTTCAGTTTCCTCATCCTTTGGATGATAATCAATGTGTTATTCCTCGCCTCCAAGGCGTTCGACCCATATCCGTTCATTCTGCTCAACCTCATCCTTTCGTGCCTTGCGGCCATACAGGCGCCTATTATTATGATGAGCCAGAACCGGCAGGAACAGAAAGACCGCATGCGCAGCGAACACGACTTCAAAGTGAACCTGAAAGCAGAACTCGAAATTCGTTTGCTGAACGAGAAGATCGATCACATGATCATTCATCAGAACAAACGATTGCTTGAAATTCAGGACCTGCAGTTGGATTACCTCAACCAACTGGTGGAGTACAACAACAAGCGGAAATAGCTCTGATGCTGAAACGAAAAAAGCCCCGTCTGAACGATCAAACGGGGCTTTGAATGTTTCTTGGAAAGTGCTACTCCACCACCAATCTGCGGTTGTAAATGCCTTTCTCAGAACGCATCTGCAGCACATAAACTCCACTTGAAAGTGATGAGACGTTCAAGGAGGTGATGCCGGCTGCAATGGTGCGGCTCTCAACCAGATTTCCAGCCACATCCAAGAGCTGCAGATCGATCGTCCCGTCTATTTCCGCTGGAACCTTTACGGTGAGGTAATTCGATGCCGGATTCGGATAAACTTCAACATTCGCCAGTTCGCCTTCTTCAATTCCAACGGTTCCAATGGAAACGACCACTTCGGTCCTTTCGCTCACACATTGGAAATCCTGCGCCTTTACTTCCCAATCGTAGTAGTAATAGTAGTACTGTGGCGGATTGGCATTGGTGCCTGTGACCACCGCCAATCCTCCAGCATTGTACGGATAATTGACACCCGATGCGCTATTGTCCCGCCAAAACCCGTGGTTTGCTCCTTGAACCCTGAATCGATAGCCCGTTCCGGGAGTGAAATCCCAATTGGTAAAATTGATCCTCGACTCACCGGAAGGCACGGTGAAGGTCTGAGAATAGATGGTACTTCCGTTTGCGTCTTCAACAAGAACCGTCCTATCTCCTTCGGAATCCGTGTAAACTTTCACCGACTCCAAGGTCATGTTCTCCAACACATCGAAGATCAGATAGAAACCCGTTGAATTATGGTATTGGCCGCCTGTCATGGTCCTGTCCGTTTTGGCACCGTAGTAGGTCTGTCCCGGATAATCGACCACTTCTTCTACCCAAAAGGATGTGGTGGAACTGACAACTGGCGTAGTGAAGCTTGCTCCTGAACCCAACAGATTGCCACTTGTCTGCTGATCATACCAGTTGAAATCGCTGCCAATTCCGCTTGCTGTAAGATCAACGGTTCCGGCAACAGGGATCATGGTGTCGTTGGCTGTCGGTGCAGGTGCTGCCAAAACCTCCACGGATACGGCATCGGAAGTAAAGTCATCGCAGACCCCGGTAATGGTGACCGAATAGTTTCCGGCCTCGGTAACTTCTACGCTCTGCGTGGTGCCCAGCCCGTTGGACCACTGATAGGCAGCAGCCGATGTGGAGGTGAGCGTCACACTTCCGCCCTCACAGAAGGTCAGTTCTCCGGACACGGAAACCTCCGGTGTCTCATCTGGAGAAACCTCTACCGTAACTGCTGCCGAAACGGATGAACAGCCGCTGTTGCTGGCATCCAGATCGGTGATCCGTACCATGTATGTGCCGGCACTACTTATGGTGATCGACTGCCCTGTTTCCCCTGTTGACCATTCGTAGCCAAGGTTCATTCCGGTCGGTGCCATCAGATCCAAGGTCTGACCTTGGCACAGAACTGTTTCGCCTTGTGTGGTGATAAACGCTTCGGGTGCAACGCATTCATTCTCCACAATTTTAAGGAACTGGTTCGGAGAAGGATTTTCCACCACTTGATGAATTCCTGATGACGGCCAATCGACCACCACACTGTCTATCTGCGTGTTCTGCGCCAACCCGAAATAAGAGATGAGCGAATTGCAGATGCCATAGCTCTCACCGCTTCTCACCTCGCGCACCTGCATGCCCCAAGGTCCATACATCTTTACCACAGAACCCACGGCACTTCGGTTGGAAATGGTTCCTTCCAGATCGACCGCAAGCCAATTGTTATCGTTGCCATCGTTGATCCAAACAGCATCCGGTGTGCTTGATGGGCTTGTATAGATGGTGGCGTAACTCCCGTAGATATCGAGAAAGCCATCATGGTTCAGATCGCCAACGGCCAAACTGTATAGACCCGACCCGCCCAACGCTCCATTGACCTTGGTAAAAGTGTTGTCTCCATTGTTGTGGTAAAGGGCATAGGTTTCCATATTGTCCGATCCTGTAACGATGATATCAACATACATGTCGTTGTCGAAATCGCGCATCAGCCCTTCTATCGGTGTCCCAACAGTCATGTCCAATCCGCTTCCTGAGAAAATATCGTTGAATACGCCATTGTCGTTTCTCAGCAGCATGTTGTTCACATCGTGGTTGGTAATGAAGGCATCGAAATCGCCATCGTTGTCAAAATCCTGAAAATCGGTTGTCCAAGATTGAGCACCGATACGCAACTGGTTGGCATTGGTAAAATCCTCTGCATAGTTTCCGTTGCCATCGTTGATGAACATCTGGTTGATGCGTCTCGGGTCGCTGGAATTCCCTACTCCTTGGCGGCAATGCGTGATGTAGAGGTCAAGGTCACCGTCAAGGTCGTAATCCGTAAATGTAGAGCCGTAATTCCCAGAGCCGTCCCAAGATCCCCAGCCAGGGTTATCCGTGGGGGTCATTGGGATGATGTTGTCTCCGGAATAGGTGAAGTTGCCGCTGCCATCGTTCTCCCAGATGCCGCTCGGCCCGGTATCGCCACAGGAGAAGAAATCGAGGTCGCCATCGGTATCCATATCCGCCAAGTTGACGCACTGCGTGGCCAATCCGTAGGTTGGAAGTTCTGAAATGGTGTAGGCCGTTCCGGCCGCGTTCGACTTCGCATAATCGGGCAATCCTCCAAAAAGGCCGGAGAACACATCGCTGTGGCCATTGTTGGAGGCATCGCCCACGGCCATGCCCCACGCTTCGCCATTGTCCATTTCCTGTCCCGAATCGAATCCGACCCAGACGCCATCCATTTTCTGAAACTCGATCTTCAGGTCCTTGGCGTTGTCCAAGATCACAATGTCGTCCAGTCCGTCCCGGTCGGCATCATTCACCGTAACGGCCACGCCACTATGGTACGTGCCTGTAAGGTCAGAAGCGTGGTTGGTAAAGGAAATTTGGGCAAAGGTTGTTCCTGACGAAATGATCAGGGACATAAATGTGAGGAGGTATACGTTTCTTTTCATGCTATGGATTTCAGGTAAGAGGTGATGAAAATAGCGTTTCGGCACGATCTCGCCACCTTTCAATTGCCCAATAAACAGACAAATGGTATTGAAACTTACAAAGGCCACAGTAACAGAATGATGCGTTTGGTGAGATTGAAACCCAAAAAATGGCACTTTTGTGGTAAGATGAACAATACCGTATTTCCAATTAACAGGCTTCTCAGTATTCTTTTTATTTCTGCTGTAGTTCTGACGTTCAGCTCCTGCAAGAAAGAAGTGACCAAGAACATCGATCAGGATAAGATCTGGGCATCCTTCGCATTATCGTACGATCAGAACACCGACAAGACCATCGCCACGGCCAAATTCCGTTTCAATACCGGAAAAGGAACGTTGCTTGAACTCTCCGACCCAAGCACCGTGATGCTTGATGGAACTGAGATAGACTGGCTGGCCGACTCTGCGTTCTATCAGATGGAATTGACCGGCTTTGTGCCTTCGGGAGAATTCACATGGGTGGATCTGAATGGGAACATGTTTGCCAATACCGTGGAGATACATGATGTGGATTTCCCAGCGGTATTGGATACGCTGCACTATTCTGATTCCGTCACCTATTTCATGTGGGCAGGAGGACTGCCGTTGGATTCCTTCGAAGCGGTAAAACTGACCCTTGATGGTACGGGCAACACCGACAGACGAGATTTTTCGGTCGATTCGCTGCTGGCCACCACCATCACCATCGATTCGCTGGATCTTTCCAAGATCAAAATTGATACGACCCAACACCTGATCGATGCCATCTTGGTGAAACGATACAGCCCCGAGATGCAGGAAGCTACGAGCGTAGGTGGCGAGCGCGTTGGGAAATATCGTCCCACGGACACAAAGATGCTGCTGTTTGAATAGAGCAGGTCGGATTTGCATTGGTGCTTTCATCCTGAGAACCAAGCGTGAAACAAACGTGAATTTAGCGTGACCAGAAGAACCATACGGACCGTCATTACGCTGGCAACCATCTCCATTATCGGGTTGTTTGCCACGCAACTGTTTTGGATGGAAAAGGCGTTCGATCTGCGCGAGCGCGAATTCAACGACCACGTGAGTCTGGCACTGCGCAACGTGGCCAAGGAGATCATGGTTCTGAACAAGGATTCGTCCGATGTTCCGCCCGTACGGCAGTTGGCCTCCAACTATTTCATTGTAAGCACCAACGATACGCTACATCCGTTTCTGCTTGAACGACTGCTGGACGATGAGTTCAGAAGCCGCAACATCAAGACCAATTTCGAATACAGCATTTACGACTGCTTTACCGATAGTCTGGTGTATGGCGGCATGGTCATCCTGTCTGAAGAACCGACCAAGGCCACCGAACGCCCCATACGCCCCAAGTGGGACCGCGACAGCCATTACTTCGCCATCTACTTTCCCGATAAGGACAGTTACCTCATCAGTCAGATGAGCATTTGGCTGTTCAGTTCGGGCATTCTACTGGTGGTGATCGTCTTCTTTGCTTACACGCTCTGGGTCATCCTCAAACAGAAGAAACTCTCCGAGATCAAGAACGATTTTATCAATAATATGACGCACGAGTTCAAAACACCGATCTCTACCATCACGGCCTCGGCCGAACTTCTGCGGACCGGGAACCTGGATGCCGACAAGGAGAAACGCAGTCGGTATTATCAGATGATAGCGGATGAGAGCAACCGGCTGAAACTACAGGTGGAAAAGGTGTTGCAGATGGCGCAGTTCGATACGAATGACATCAACCTGAACCTGACCAACTGCAACATTCACGAACTGATACAGAAGGCCGCAACGAGCGTGCAGATATTGCTTGATGACCGAAACGGAAGGATCGAGTATCATCTGGAAGCAACAAAACCGGAAATGAAGGTGGATGAACTCCATTTCACAAACATTATCCGCAACCTGCTCGACAACGCCATCAAATACAGCCAAAAAGATCCACTCATAACTATTTCAACCTCTACCGGAAAACACGGCAATTTCATTACCGTGAAAGACAACGGCATCGGGATCAGTAGCACGCAGAAGAACCAAGTGTTCGAGAAGTTCTACCGCGTTCCGACCGGAAACGTGCACAACGTAAAAGGATTCGGTCTTGGGCTCTACTACGTCAAATCGTTGGTAGAAGCGCACCACGGTACGGTAAAGGTTGATAGTGACAGCAGCGGAAGCACGTTTACTATCTTTCTACCCTACTTGAAATGAAGAACGAATCAGTTTATAGAATCTTATTGGTCGAGGACGATGCGAATCTCGGCTTTGTGGTGAACGACCTCTTGGAAATGGAAGGCTACACCGTACGTTGGTGCAAAGATGGCCTTACTGCACTTCAGACCTTCAAGGAGTTCGACCCGCACCTGAGCATCTTGGACATCATGCTACCTAAAAAGGACGGTTATGCGCTTGGCGAGGAGATCAAGGAACTCGTTCCGCAGTCGCCCATCATGTTCCTTACGGCACGCGGCATGGAATCAGACCGCATCAAAGGTTTCCAAACGGGAGCAGACGACTACATCACCAAACCGTTCAGCAATCAGGAATTTCTGCTTCGCGTCAAGGCTGTGCTTGCCCGTTGCTACCCGAACACAGACAGTCAGGCGAAGAATGAGTATGAGATCGGCAAATTCCTATTCGACCCGTACAACTTGTTGCTGAAGAACGGTTCAGAAGAAAAGCAGCTTACCAATAAGGAATCGGATGTACTGAAACTGCTCTGCCAGAACGTGGGCGAGACCGTGAAGCGCGACCTCATCCTCAGCATTGTATGGGGCAACACGGATTATTTCACAGGCAGAAGTTTGGACGTATTCATCTCCAAACTCCGCAAATACCTGAAAGCCGATGAACGCATTCATATAGAGAATGTGCATGGGGTTGGTTTTAGGTTGAAGGTATCTTAGTGTGTATGAATCGAGCAATTACACTACTGATCCTTGGGACAGGCATTATTTCGTGCAATCAGAATCCGTATGATGTTCCGATGCCGACAAGATGCTATGCGGCCATCGAAGGATTTACGTATGACTCGATCTCGGGGGAACGATTACCGAATATGCCGCTAACCGAGCATGATTTCAGCAATGACACATCATACTATGTACTGTCATTCAACTCTGGAGAATGTGACAGCATCTATCCGTATGAGTCGGATCCCGTCATTCACAGTCGGTCAGGTAGATATTTTGCACGGCAGACCATTGATCGCAACACCTTGATCGAGAATGATACCATTTCAGTGGAAGTTCCTTTCATTAAGTCAAGTGTTGTCAAACTTGTGTTTCTCGACACTACTGGGGTAACGCATCATTGTATGGAATACTATGATTATCCGTACAACAGGTTGCTTGGCACCTTTGATAGCAGATTGGCAGATACCACGCGCTATTGGTATGTCTATCCGAACAGACCCAGCAGAGTGAGATGGTACACGATCTTGGGCACCATATCATCGGGACAGATATCGATCCCTCTTTCGGAAAACTCAAGTCCGTGGAACTACACCATGTATGGAGATACCACGGTTACGGTTGCCCTTGATGACACCTTGGAACTGCATTGTTTCTATTGATTGATTCATTCTTCTTAAAGAAGAACCAGAATGAAACCAACCGTCATGGAGATCTGAATCACAAAAAGAACGGCTCCCAACGCCAGTCCTTTTCCGCTGAGTTTGAGTAGCGGTTTGATCTTGATGCCCATTCCAATGGCCGCCATGGCAATGGCCAACATGAATTCTCCCGCAGAATCGAGTGTTCCGATCACCGATGGTGAAAGAACATCGGTCTGAGCGAGATACACGGCAGCGGCAAAGAACAGAATGAACCAAGGAAACCGTCCGACCGTGTCAGGATTCCGTTTGCGGCCAATGAAGTGCATAACCACCAACATGGGAATCAGCAGGAATACACGCCCCATCTTCACCACCATGGCCCACTCTCCTATCCGTTCGTTCATGGCAAAGGAAGAAGCGGCCACATGCCCAACCGACTGCAATGTTCCGCCAATAAGGAAACCCGTATCGTAATCGGACAGCCCAAGCAGATATGACAGCGCAGGCAACGTCACCAGACCGACAATGCCCAACAGGTTGATCACGCCCAAGGAAAGCCCCACTTCCTTCTCTTCTGCATTCAGTGCAGGCGCAGTAGCAGCGATAGCGGCCGAGCCACAGATGGCATTGCCAACGCCAAGTAGCAGACTCAGGTTTCCTTCCATACCGAAGAGCTTACCGAAGGCGGCTGACAGCAGTACCGTAACGGCCACCATGACCACAATGGATCCGGCCAATTCCATACTCAGATTGGAAAGATGTTGCCCATCAAACCCGAAACCGATCAAGACAATGGCCAACTCCAGCACCTTCTTCTCCGTGAATTTCAATCCAGGATTGAGTGCTTGTGTTTCAAATTCCATGTTTCCGAGAAGGATCCCAAGAATGAGCGCCAAGAGAATGGTTCCCAGCATGGGAATGTAACTGGAAGCGACCGCAGCAATGCCAGCGATCAACGCAGCAGCAACAAATCCAGGGATCTTGGCTTTAAGGGCTTGCATCAGGGGAAGGCAAATCTAAGTGAACGCCTTAGAACTTCTACAATTCACTCTACCCCAAACCGTTCGCGTTTATATGCACGCAATCGATTCTCACCAGCCGTAGTTTCCCAAACCCGCATGGAGAACTTCTTTCTCACTTTCCGTTTTTCATCCTCCGTTAATTCTGGCGAATCAAACCGATAGCCGTATGTTCTTAACGAATATGCAGACCTCATTTCCAAAAACGTGGAATAGATCATATCCTTCAATTTGATATACTCAGCGTACGTTCGATCATCAGGCAGGTCAAGCCAAAAAATGGCACTGTCAGGCATTGAAAGAAAATGCTTTCGAACAGCGTCTGAAAATGAGGTCACATCCGTCTTTTCACCATTAAGAAGCAGATCATCTCCTTTCAACGTTATGGCCATGATGTTTTTTGATGCTCTGGAAAAACAGGGTTCATCAAAACCACACAAAAACCCTGGTGCAGGAGGTGGTGGGGGCAACGGACGGGACGATGGACTTGAAAAGTTCATTTTAGAGATACTGTCAATTGAAAAGGCAAATTCGTAGGTCGGTGGAATTACAGAATGGATACCGTAGTATGCCATCTCTGGATCTTCAGAATGCAAGTTCAACTCTGTAGGATTTGTGTTGTAAAACACTTCTAAGAGATCCGATAAGGATATTTTCTCCTTAATCTCTCGCAATTTTCGCATGTCAACATCATTATCGATATGAAGGCAAATTATCGGGTGAGGCTGAAATCTCCCAGTTGGGTTGCATCCATCTTGAATCCTTCTCAGATAAGTTTGAAACTCGCTTAGAGAATATTCCCTCGCAATGTCATACGGTGGTCCTATTACAATTCTTGGTAATCGTAGAGTGTCTCCTTTCCTAAAGCATATATAGACATCCTCAGCATATCTTTCAGCTAAACGAGAGTGGGTCTTACTAACTGGAACAGTTAGCTCATACTTGTAATGAATATTCCGCATTCTCATGTTCTCAGCAAAACTTCCTGTTTGAACAAGGTTAAAAGAAGCCAGAACAGAACTGAAACCAAACACAAATACCAAGCCTGCAAGCATCAATCGCTGTGACCATTTTCCAAGCGCAGCATTCAACAGAGGCCATAAACCCAGGTATAAGACCAGTGGAATGAGAAAAATCAGATACAAATGATCGTTAGCAAGGGAATAGTAAAAGCCAAACTGTGAAAAGGTAAAAAGCACCAATATCAAAGAGCCAAGTTTTCCAAACCAATGCAAGAAGTACCAAATGCCGATGCGCTGTTCATTAATGGAACGCCTCAACCTTCTCTTGGAAGGGTCATGAAAAACTGAACTCACATGTTGCAACCAATGGGTCAAACCTGACTGCAAGCCCCAAACAGAAGAAATAGAAGCGAAAAGCCAATTGTACAGGTACGATTCGCGTGGCGTCAGGTCAACCCACCAATAGGAACCGAAACGCATGATCTCTCTAAAACACCAGAGGAAAAAATAGAAGGACAGACTTGTTATCAGAAAGATCAGTATGGACTGCGCCAAGAGTATCTTATCTCTTTTGGCGCGCTCTATGAATTCCTTATTTCGAAACCTGAACATTGACGTTGACAATCTACTCAACGTTCTTCAAAGTCGGCTAATTGCATAACTTTCCCACATGAATGCATTCAGCGTAGATCTGGAAGACTGGTACCAAGGCATTGAGCTTCCATTCGAATCGTGGACCAAGCACACCGAGCGCATCCGAAAAGGCTTGGACCCATTGCTCGAACTGTTGGCCAAACACAACACCAAAGCCACCTTTTTCACCTTGGGATGGATCGGTGAGAAATACCCCGATCTGATCAAACAGATAACCGATGCTGGGCATGAAATGGCAAGCCATGGTTATTCGCATGAGAAGGTGTACGATCTTTCTCCAGACGCATTCCGAGAGGAAATAAGCCGTACCAAGAAGGTCTTGGAGGACATTTCGGGAACGCCTGTGGTCGCTTTCCGTGCTCCGTTCTTTTCGGTAACGAATAAGAGCCTGTGGGCGTTGGATATTCTGAAAGAAGAAGGCTACACCATCGATTGTTCCATTTCACCCGTGAAAACGTGGCGCTATGGGATTTCCACCACGCCCGATGAGATCTTCACCATCAAGGAGAACGGACTGACCGAATTTCCCGTTTCCACGTTCAAACTGCTGACCAAGAATTTGGGTATCGGTGGTGCGTATTTCCGCCTGTTCCCATACATGCTTACAAGCAACGGACTGAAGCAACGCGCCAAGGAGGGCAAGGTGAACATGTTCTACATCCACCCGTGGGAATACGATCCGCATCACCCTGTGGTGGAGATGGAGCGCAAGGCCAAGATCACGCACTACACGCGGTTGAACAAGACCATTCCGTTCACAGACAAACTCCTCGGTCAGTTCAAATTCGATACGGTGAGCAACGTGGTAAAGCAGTACAAAGCAGAACGAGCCGTCAATGAGTACAGCATTGAGATTCTCAAGGATTGAGCCCGAACAGCAGTCGCAGCTGCTTGAGGAGATCCACAATATTCTGACCGAGGTCGGGGCGCATAACGTTGATATTTACAATCAGACGTATTGGGATTGGCAGTACAAGCAATTGCCAACGGGCAAAAGTTATGTGTATGCCGCTTGGGATGGTGATAGGATCATCGGTTACTACCACATTCCTGTTTACCGCTGCATTATTGCTGGCGAGGAAAAGTTCATTGGTAACATTCAGGATGTAGCCGTGAACCCGAATTACCGAGGCGCGGGTCTGTTCCGAAAACTGGCCGAGTTTGCCAACGCGGATATTGACAAGACCGAGGTCGATCTTATCTACACATTCCCGAACGACAAAAGCATCCGAACGTTCTTGAAATACAACAAGTTCAGCACCGTGAGTGCCGTTCCAACCTACTTGCGGCCAGTAAACTCAGGAAAGATCCTGCGCAGCAAGATCAATCTGCTTGGAATCGAAAAACTGATCGGATTCTTTGCCGATGGTTTCGTGAATCTGTTCTCGAAGAGCGAGAAGATCTCCGATGCCAACGTTGAACGGATCACAGAGATCACAGATGAAGTGGAGGCCGTTTTCACAGAATATGGCACCTCTTTCAGAAATCATCTGGTACGCGATAAAGTGTGGCTCAATTGGCGCTACTTGAAATCAGTGCGTGGCAAGCATCACATTCTTGGGCTGCGCGAAGCGGGAAAACTGACGGCTGTACTGGTGGTGAAGGAAGACGAAATGCTCGGAAACCCTGCGCTGCTCATCATGGATTTCGTCTTTCTGAACGGAAATGAAAATTCATTGCTTTTCTTGATCGATCAGGTTCGAAAGGATTCAAAACTGACAGGATTTGAGTTCAATCTGCTCTTCATCTCCGCCATCACTCCTCTCCTACCCGCTTTGTCCAAAATCGGGTTCTACCAGATTCCAGCCAAGATCAATCCACGTATTCTGAACCTTCTTGCCCGCACCTCAAGCAACTTGGACGAAAAACCGCTGCTACAGGAAAGCAACTGGCTGCTGACCCTTGGCGATTGGGACGTTTTCTGATTGTCGGAAGAAACAATTACACAGAGAATCGAAACTCTGTGAGTCTCTTTTTCTCAATCATTCCTCTGTGCAAATCACTTTTTCCGAAGCACGTAGCCTCCGTTGAAGGAAACGCGGCTCCACCCGAACAGCTTTCGGTCAATCCACATCAATACATCCGTGATCTTACCGAAAACGGAATCCTCGCGTGAAGGCCGCACTTGAAACCGCTTCTTCTTACCCGATTCGGTATTGCCCGAATTCGGTTTCAGGATGGATTGGATGATGCTTGGGTAGTACAACTCAAAAATGGCGGTGAAATGTTGCGTGAGAAAAGCCTCTTCAACCACCTCAAAACCAGCACTTTCTGCCCAAGAAACAAACTTCTTCGGGTCGATGAGTTTGAAGTGGCCGTAACCATACGCTCCGATCGGAACATGCTTCCCGAACGGTTTCAGCAACCAGTTGATGGGATCGTAGGTGAAAGGGAAATTGAGGGAAGGGAATGTGAAAATGGCCATTCCACCTGGTTTCAGCACGCGGGCGCATTCGGCCAACAGTTTTTCGGAATCATCCACATGCTCAATGACCTCCAAACAGACCGCAAGGTCAAAGGAATTGTCAGCATAGGTCAGTGCCGTGGCGTCCTGAATCTCGTAGCGCACATTCGAAACATCGGCATTGGAGAACTTGGCAAAGGCAATATCATCCTCGTTGATGTCCGTGGAAACCAACTCCGTAACGTGCTGCGCAATGACATGGTCGTAATCACCTTCGCCTGTGCCGATATTGATGGCCGTTCCGTTGACGGTACCGATTTTTTGCAGTTCATCCCGAACGAAATGAAACCGCCTGCGGAACGTAGGAAAGATGAGTTTGTAGTTCACCGAAACTACGCTTGATTCACTTGAATGAG
Source organism: Flavobacteriales bacterium (assembly GCA_016124845.1). Taxonomy (NCBI): domain Bacteria; kingdom Pseudomonadati; phylum Bacteroidota; class Flavobacteriia; order Flavobacteriales; species Flavobacteriales bacterium. The sequence goes on along the minus strand of WGMW01000035.1, from coordinate 20,647 downwards.
ATCGGCCACCTGCTTGGCCACTTTCCGCACCGAATCGGTTGAACTTCCCAACGGTTCATACGCCAGACCAACGGCCATTCTTCTGTACTTGCGCGTAGTGGGCTTCCCGAACACTCGGAAATTGGTTTGAGCAATGGCCGATGCCTCATCCAGTCCGGTGATACTTGGGTAATCCGAACCCTCAGATTCAGCCAACACAACCGCACTCGCGGCCACACGCTCCAATGTGATCTCTGGAATAGGCAGACCAAGAATGGCGCGTGCATGCAACTCAAATTCCGTGAAGTTCTGTGAGCCGGCAAGCGTTACCATTCCAGTATCGTGCGGACGTGGCGACAGTTCGGAGAACCAGACGGTATCTCCCGAAATAAAGAACTCCACACCCCAAATGCCAGCACCTGTCAATGCGGCCGTGACCTTATCGGCCATGTCCTGAGCGGTTTTCAAAGCCACATCGCTCAATGTGGCGGGCTGCCAACTTTCCTGATAATCGCCCCGCTCCTGTCGGTGGCCAATGGGCGGACAGAAAAGTGTCGGTCCGTTCTTCTGCGAAACGGTCAGCAGCGTGATCTCCGACTCGAACGGAATGAACTCTTCCACGATCACCTCCACCAGATCGCCCCGTGAACCCGAAACGGCATATTCCCATGCCTTCAGAATCTCCTTCTCGCTTTTGATGGAAGACTGTCCTTTTCCGGAAGACGACATCAACGGTTTCACCACACAGGGAATTCCTACTTCGGCAACTGCTGCTTTCAATTCTCCTGATGATGTGGCGTAGCGGTAATTGGCCGTTTTCAGCCCCAATTCCTTGGCGGCAAGGTCGCGGATGGCCTTGCGGTTCATGGTGAAATTGGCCGCTTTCGCACTTGGTACCACCTGAATTCCCTGCTGCTCGTAATCGTAGAAACGCTCGGTGCGGATGGCCTCAATTTCAGGTACGACCAGATCGGGTCGGTGCTTCTCCACCAGTGCATCCAATGCCGTACCATCCAACATGTTGATGACCTCAAACTCGTGCGCCACCTGCATGGCGGGAGCTCCCGCGTAGCTGTCCACCGCCACCACGTACTGTCCGTAACGCTGCAACGCAATGACCAGTTCCTTACCCAATTCCCCGCTTCCGAGGAGCAGAATCTTCTTTCTCATCCCGATAATTTGAGGCGAATATACGTTCGTTGGAACAGACCTTCGCATTACGTAAGGCCTTCATGGCCCACGATTTAAATCGTGGGCTTTGATTGACGGCAGGCCACCAACCGTTTTAACGGTTTTGAAGACAGGGGTGTCCAAAATGTCATTTTTCACGAATTTTTATGTTCAACTCACCCCCGCCCCGACAAGTCGGGACACCCCCTCTCTTCAAAAAAGAGAGGGGGTAGTTCAGCTTGCTGAACGGGGGTGAGTTATAAATACGTTGATCTTGGTCTATCAGAAATTTCGACCGCAACCATCATCAATGGAACATTGAACTTAAACCAAGACAGTATTGTCTTTTCGGACACCCTTGTTTTAAAACCTTGAAGGTCTGGAGCCGGGAGGGAAACCTTGAAGATCTAAAAGGTTTATTTTGGTGGCATGAAGAAAGAATACACCAACGGAGAGATCACAGTTGTGTGGCAATCCGAGAAATGCATCCATTGCGGCAACTGCGCCAAAGGGCTGCCCGAAGTTTTCAAACCACGCGAAAAACCTTGGATCCAAATGGAGAACGCCAGTTCAGAGGCCATTGCAGCACAGGTAAACAAGTGTCCGTCAGGCGCACTCTCTCTCAAAGATTAAGATTTGAAGATAGGAATCATTGGCTCGGGAGGCGCGGGCATGTGCACCGCTTGGCTGCTGGACGAAGGTCACGAACTGACCCTGTTTGAGAAGAAGGACTACTTGGGCGGCAACACCCACACTGTTGAGGTGGAAGTAAACGGCATCATGCACTACGTGGATGACGGTGCCAACTGGTTCTCGCCAAAGATCTACCCGCTCTTTAATCGCCTGCTTGAACTGCAGCAGATACCGTTTGAGTGGGTGCCGATGAACATGACCTACTACAACACGCTGACCGGACAGGTGAACTGCATGCCTCCTTCCACGCCCAGACGTTTCATGCAGATGTTCACGAAAGCACATCGGCTGCCCGAACTGCTGCTGATGAACAAGGCCATCAATGCTTCCACCAAGATCGTGGAGAACCACGAGACCGATATGACCTTGGGCGAGTTCATGGACAAACTGAACCTGAGCGAAAAGCAACGCAACGGGTTTCTGAAGCCGCTGTTGTCGGGCGTTTGGGGAAGTCCGTTCGACCAGACGGAGGATTTCGCCATCTACCCGCTGATGAAGTACCTCGTGTACCACAAACCCAGCGGACTGAGCGGCTTTGAGTGGAAGGTGATGAAAGGCGGCACGCGGAATTACATCCAACTGATGGCCGACAGCCTGAAGAACACGCAGATACTGGTGAACGATGGCGTAAAGCATGTGCAACCCAACCCCGAAACGGGAAAGGTGTCGGTGACCTCTGAGAGTGGAAAGACGTTTGAGTTCGACAAACTCATTATTACCGCTGGCGCGCGCGATGCACAGCTGATTTTGAAGGACACGCAGCACATCGATGAGATGAAAAAGGTGCTATCACGGTTCGAGTATTACTTGGCCACGGTATGCACCCACAGCGATACGCGCTTTATGCCGCCCAACCGAAAAGATTGGAGTGTGGTGAACGTATTGCACAAGGGCAAGCATGCCGATGCCACCATCTGGGACGGCTGGAACACCGATCAGGATGTGTTTGACAGTTACATCAACGAGGGCGATGACCCGAAGCATGTGCATTACACATCGCAATGGTGGCTACCGTGCGAAACGCCCGATTTCTTCCGCGCACAGAAGGAACTGGAAAAGGTGCAGGGTACGCAGAACATCTACTTCGGAGGCGATTATACCCGCGACATCGGTTCGCACGAGAACGCCATCGAATCGGCTGTGGAGGCCTGCAAACGTATTTGGCCGGAGAGCGGGCGGTTACGGGAGTTGAGCGCAGGTTTGAGAACTTAGAGCTAACGGTAAATAATCAGTTTCTGAGCTTCATGCAACTCTCCATCAAAAATGCTGAGGAAATATTGGCCATTAGGCAAGACTGGAAGGTCAATTAAAATCTTTTCATTTGTCATTCTGTTCTCGGACTGAAGACAGTTGCCCAAAACATCAAATAGGCGTATTTCAACCTTGCGAGGTTGTCCATCAAACGAAATAGTCACATCGTCATTGGTCGGATTCGGGTAGATGATAAAAGAGTCTCGCTTTTCAAGGTTTTCGATAACACCAATAACTGGCGCAAAACTGATAGCACCTTGAAATGTGTCACAACCAAACGAGTTACATGCCACCAAGGTTATACCAAACACACCTCCCGTATCAGGGAAGAAATGTTCCGGATTTATATCTGAGGAAAAGGTCGAGTCCCCGAATTCCCAGTAGTAACTGTCTGCGCAATATGAACCGTTTAGAAACTGAAAAAAATTCTGGGATGATGAATCGATGTAAACATAGGCAGTGGGTAGTGGATTGACATCTATGGTCACGGAATCCATATACGTATCACAGCCTGGAACATGGGCAGTAACGTAATAGGTCGTGGTTACTTCAGGTGATGCCATAACCGTTTGAGTTGTCGTGGATGAAAGCCCTGATTGCGGATACCAACCGTATGTAGCATTCGCATGATAACCCGCCACCAGACTGGTTTGCTGACCACATAGCAAACTATCAAGGGACGAAATCGGTGAAACGATTAACGGAACCGCATTCACAAACACAGAATCATTGAATCCCGAAACCATATCATGTACTTTGTACCATCTACTTTGTATTGTGGAAACCTTTGGACGCTGAACCGATGTCGAGTCTAATCCTGTAGCGGGAGTCCAAGCATAAGCGCCATTAGCAGGCAACGCACAAAGACCTAGAACTACAGTATCACCGCAAAAAATGTTCACCGTATCATTCGATATACATACCTCATTAGCACCTACGGTTGGCGGGTTTGACCGCCAAACGCTATCTATGTCGTAAATCACCAATGTATCTGTTTGTCCAGTTCCTATCAGCTGAGGGTTTGTGGAACGCAAATCCGAATCATACATCGGATTTATGAACAACGGGGCTGGGTCGTTATAAGGATTGCCTGAGGCGTAGTTGTTCCCAAGTAAAGTGACCTGACCTGGATTAATCAACGAAAAAACTGCTGGAAGATTATTGCAACTTATGGTTACTGGATCGTAACCGATGCCTAAAGATGAATTAGAACCGTCAATTGAGAAGTTATTGAACTTCAACATACTTTCAGGACAGGAACTCACATGGACCCATTTATAAAATTTGTTGTTGCAAACCAACCCATTTGAACAATATGAAATATCAGTATTGCCGTGAAAGGCATTCCCAACCCATGATGAACTATCCAAATAACTGAACTCAGCATCAAAGAAATCTGTAGACTGAAAAGCCGAATTATTGCTTATTGAATAGTAATCACCATGTGAGATCGACAATTTCCCATAGAACCTATTTTCTGTTACCGATAAATAAGGGGATTCCGACAATTGTACATTACCATGAAATTCATTGCCAACCACTACAGAAGAATCACTATAGACTAACGTAAGCTTTCCAATTGTCTGGTTACCAGAAACTACTGTGTTTGTTGAAAATAGAATACGTGAGTCTAAAGAAACCTGATTGTCAGCAACGGTAGAATATGAAGCGTAGCTAATGTCAAGATATCCTAAAACTTGATTGCCAATAATCGTAGAATGCTCACCATATGCCAAATTCAAGTCTTGTAATACTACGTTATTCATCGCTGTGGCTCCGCCCGCATCAATACTTCCGGTTATGTGATTATTAATTATCGTGGAAAACCCACTTAGTTCAATGTTACCCGTAATATCATTATTGACTACGGTGGCAGGTCCAATCAACTCAAGATTTCCTATAATCAGATTCCCGCTAAATGTTAAATCCTCTGGTCCGCTTGAGTTAATATTTCCAGTAATCACATTATTCAAAAATTTAACATCAAGTGGCCAATTGGACTCAATGGAACCATTGATGCTCAGACGTTGAATAATATTGTGAGCCCCCATTTGAACTGCCGGGTCGGAAGGGGTTACTGGGGAAATAATGACAGCTGTCGAATCTTGAGATTCGGATTGAACTGTAACTGTATTAACTGTTGATGTACCCGCAATGCTAAAAACAATAGATTCATTGTAAATCCCATCTCGGACATTAATTACATAGGGAGAAGTAGGATTATCGGCAATGGAGTTAATGGCATCAGTAATGGTTTGAAAATCAGGATTATTTCCACCAACGGTAAGAATAATCGGAGTTTGGCCGTTAACACGCAAACAGCACACCACCGAAAGTAGGAGCGATAAGAATATTATCTTACTCTTTCCCATATTCAAACTCTGAATTTATTGCTATCCATTTCCAGCCTCTCAAACATACCAATAATCCAACAACCTTCTTTCCCCAATTGATAAATGGTGGGTTTGAGTTGATGAATGGCGGAAATGGAGAATGAATGGTAGCCGTGCCCTATTGCGGTCTGTAGGTCACTATGTGGCTCCAAGTTCCTTGGCCTGCGGCACTGAGAGTGGCCACGCGCATGGCATACAGCTTTCCGCTTTCCAACCCGGTGAACAGGTGACTGAGCCGTTTGGCCTTGGTGGTGTACCATTCGCCCATGCTCCCGTCATCATTTACGGGTGCAATGCTTGCAAGGTAGCCTTTACTGGGGTTCACCCCTTTCCAGAACAGGCGGATAACGCCCAGCCCAAGCCTATCAGCCTCTGGCGTGATCGTACCGGGCGGGGGCAACAACCCTACCGTTTCCGAATCCTTCATCAGGTCGAACCCTGAAAGCAGGATGATCTTGCCATCGCCTTTGGCCACACCGTCCACATAGATGGCCAAGGTACGCATGTGGTTGTGCAACGTGGTTTTGGCCTCATTGCGCAGGTAGGTGGCAGTTTTGCCCGATTTCTGGTCTACCGCCTGCTGGCGGACGTCCAACAATTGGATGGCATCACGCAATACGGCTATCGTGGGGCGGGGCGTTTGAAACGTGGCAGCGTTTGCTTCCACCGCATCTGTAATGGTCGCACATCGGGTGTTGAATTTGGAGACGCTGAGCCCTCTCAGCCCCATTTTCAGCTTAGCTGTTTTCATGTTCCATTTCAGGTTGGTCTGTTAATCCTCCGTTACACATCATGTAACGGACATTCTGCATTGTTCAAGCTGCGTTAAACACCGTCAAACGGAGACTTTACATGCCCTTATGGCCAAGTTTCTACGTCAATCAAGCGTTTGACATCGTCTAACGCACCAGTTACAACGTTCAAAAAGCATTCTACTTATCATAACGTCAATTACACATACTTTAATGTCTGCTTGACGTTGTATAACGCTTATCAAAGCTGCAAAAATCAATGCTTACAAAAACGCGCAATTCTGTGAAACCGGGTTTTGAGCGTGTGAAACGGGGGTTTGAAGGTGTGAAACGGGGTTTTGAGGATGCAGAAACCGAAATAACCGCTATTAATGAACAACGGGTTTCACCGCATGGTGAAACCCGTTGCAAATGACGGTCAGATACCGATCAATTGAGTGTAACTGAGGTCAATACATTATCTGTCGTCAGCCCATAATCAATCTTTACGAGGCCAACTCCCTCTTTGTAGTAATGAGCATAGAGGTAATCTCCTGTTCCATCATAAGACTTCACCTCGACACAGTTTTCATAAGTACAATGAGAGGTAGTTATCGTAGCCGTTAGCGAGGTGATCTTTCTTCTGATATGCCCATCAAAACTGATGGTGTAGCTCCACTCCTGATTCAGTGTTGGGTTGGCAGGTACATAAAGATAAGTGGAATCAAGTCCAGAATCTCCGGGCGAATGAAAAAATACATCGCCATTTGCACCTACGTTATAAACCTCGGTGTACGTATTCAACCCATGAACGTTAACCGTAAACTGCTGCTCTCCGCCAACCGTTTCAACGTTGGTAACGGTCTTGGTGGTCGTTGTGACACCGCTATAGGTCCAAACATTGTCTGCCGCAAGTGGAAAGAAGGAAGTGGAACCGTTTCCATCGCATAGCACATTGGCCGGAGTAGGGTCTTGAGGAACCTCACTATCATTGTTACATGAAGTTGAGAATCCAACTACAGAAATTACTCCGATCATCAGTAACCAGTTTTTCTTTTTCATAATAATTTTAAGTTTATTTTTCTGCAATTATAGCAAAACAAATACAACCTACAACATTATGAACAATTAATCCATCAATTAAGTCCATGTCTTGAAACACATCAGCACCAAACGAGAGCATGGTACCTACAACACGTAACAAGAATGTAGAAAAACATCCATTTCAGGATTTTTAACAAAACTCATATAATGCCAAGCCACCGGAATCGTTAGGAAAATGAACCCGTTACCATGAAAGTCATCACCAACGAACTCCGACTGCTTATCAGCTTTTCCACGCTAAGTGTGGCACTTATCTCTGCACGCATCTTTTACACCGATAGCATCACGTATCTGTTCCTTACTTGGAATCTGTTTCTGGCGGCCATTCCCTATCTGCTTGCCCTCGGACTGTCTGACAAACGAACATGGCCGCATCGCTTCTACAACGTGGCCGTTATTGGTTTGTGGATTCTCTTCTTTCCGAACGCACCGTACATTTTCACCGACCTGTTCCATCTGCAGTTCTCACGCTCCAGCATTATCTGGTACGACACTTTTCTGATCCTTACCTTGGCTTGGACAGGCATCCTTTTCGGTTATATGGGGTTGGCAAGAATTGAACAGAAATTGCGTTCCATGATGGGAGCATTCAGCGCGAGATTGTCTGTGTACCTGATGCTGTTCGTCAGTGCCTTCGGAGTTTACATTGGCCGCTACATGCGCTTCAACAGTTGGGATGTGCTGACCGACCCCACCGGGCTGTTCATGGAGGTTTCCTCACATGTGCTCGACCCGTTCACTCATCCCCGTTCGTGGGGCATGACCATCGTTTTCGGATTGTTCTTGAGTCTGCTGTATGCGTCTCTGCATTCTCTCCGTGGCCATGAAATCGAAAACGGATAGTAACTTAGGCTCGCATCAATCTGTAACCTATGAACTGGGAATTCTTCGAAGCCACGCTCTTCAACCTGTCCATCAATATCGTTTACGCCTTCATTTCGCTGGTGGTGGCCATTCTGGCGCTCGGTTTTGTGGACCGCGTGCTGCTGACCAAGGTGGACATTCAAGAAGAACTGAAGAACAATAACGTGTCGGTGGCCATTGCCGCATCGGCCATTCTATTGTTTGTGGCGCTCATCATCTCATTCGGACTGAAAGGATAGTCAGTGAACTCTTGGAAGATACTTTGGAGACTGTGCGGCATCATTGTGCTGTTGGTTTTCGTGCTTTCAGGTCTTCTGAACGAACCGGAACCACCAACGGTGAAGGAAAAAAGCAAGAGGAGGATCGTGTTGGATATTCCTGAACTACCTCCCGTTACACTCAATGACAGCAGCTATTGGGGAAAGAACGGTGGTAGTATCACTTCGGCAGACGGCCTCTACTCCTTCAGTGCCGAGGAGTTTGCGAAGGCCACGGCATCCATGTACGGTAAAACAGACAGGTACGTGCTTTACTGGACAAATGTTGATGGCAGTAATGTAGCCAGCGCAAAGGGCACCGACCTTAGACAACATTTTGTGCAGGGCTATTTGAGCAACTACCAGCCCTTTGCCACCAAGTTTCTCGGCATTCCGCTCAAAACATTGGCCATGCGCAAGCAGTACATGCTGGATGAGAAACAATATGATGGGCAGATGGATGTATGGCAATACTCCGTTGAGGCATACGCCAACACACGGGGCGATTGCGAAGACCATAGCATCATCCTTTGCGACTGGCTGAATTCCTTAGGTTACGAAACGCGGGTTGCCTGCGGAACCTACGATACGGAAGGACATGCTTGGGTAGTGCTTTACATGAATGGAAAGGAATACATATTGGAAGCCACACAGAAGAGCAATCTTTCCAAAAACGGGCATTATCCGCTGGCCATCCTTCAACCACGGTATCATCCCGATTTCATGTTTGATGGAACGTATTTTTACGTACCGAAGATAGAAGGCGAGCGCAGTCACCACAAAGACAGGTGGAAGGTGTCGTCCAAGTACGTCAGAAATGGTGGGGCAAACGGATAATGGAATATGAGCAAAGCAAGTGACGAAGAAATATTGGACGGGGTGATCATCGGGTTCCGCAATCTGGTAAAGGACCGTTATCAATACGATAAGATCAGCAGCAAGTACGACATTCCAGCATCGTTCGATGAGGATAGAATGATACGCTACCGCGATTTTTTTCTGGAGCAGATGTACCCGCTCCCCGAAAAGAGGGCTTTACTCAATGAGGCCTTCAACAGTTTGGACAATTACCTCACTCACCCCGACAAACTGCTTCGTATTCTGTTTGATTCGGCAGCCATTGTTCTGCGACATGGCAGGAGCATTCCCAAACTGATGGGAGCCGGGATAAAGGGTTTCAAATCCTTCCGCCAGGCCACCGATTTTGAAGCAAAACTGGTGTGGAAGGCCAAGAAGAGCGGCAAACTGCCTCCCTACTCCAATGACGATATCAACTCGTTCATCAAAGCGCTTAGAAGAAAGGATATTGATGCTTTTATTGAGAACGTGCGCGATCTGCTTGAGGTGCTTTACGACCGGCCGTTGGTAAGAGAGGTCATCCAGATCACGCAAGAGCTCATTGCCAGAATGAAAAAATCGAGAGGCCGATATTCAGCTACTGAAATTGCGGGGCTGGAAGTGGGGCTGAACATGCTTGTGGAGGGCAATATGCTCTTTGACGAACTCTCTGCGGACGATCAGTTGCGCATCTTCGACATCATCATTGCCATTGAGGTGGATGTGTTGGAAGAGCTTTTTGCGGAGTGAGGATGGAGATTGAATTGAAGTGGGATGAGATTTGTTTTCCGGTTCACCTTATCACTTGCGTTGTTTTTCTACTACCAAGCTGGGTGATGGGACAAACACCACAGCACAACGTTAATGTGGTTGCCGATAAGCTGTTTCAACCCACGACCATCATTGTGCATAAAGGAGAAAGCTATGAGATAACGGTTGATGGCCAATGGCAAGATGCCAATTTCCCTGCAACCGATGCCAACGGCTTCAAGGGTTTTACGGCTCCCATGTTCTTCGGGATGCTACTGAAACCCATGCCGGGTCAATTTTACATGAAGCTTTGCGGAAAGGTGGGAAATTGGAAATTTCCGATCGGAACCTCCACAATCGTAACCATGAAACGAAGTGGCGAACTGTTCCTTTTCCCCAACGATGCCAAAGGCTTCTTCGACAACAACAGCGGCACTTTGCAAATAATCCTAAAACGAATAGAGTGACACCGAAATCGATCAGATGAATCTACTACTGATCAACATGTCTAACATTATTTCCTGATTAGCTGATTCATCCAAGTAATTTCCGTTTATCTTTTTCGTTGCAGAATAAATTCAACCTCATGCTTAGAACCTTTACCTTAATTTCCCTCCTCTTCTGTTCAGGCCTTGTCCAAGGTCAAAATCAAGTTGATTCTCTTATTGACCTTGCACAGACGCAGGCCAATAATGCCAACTATCAGAAGGCCTTGGAACTATACACAACATCTCTTTCCTACTCCAAAGACCGTTGGGATGACTCGCGCATCTACTACCGTATGGCGTATTGCTTCCGATCCATGAATAATCTGGAATCTGCCACGGAGTATTTGAAACGTTCGATCGCCAAAGACCGCTACGATCTCGAGGCGATTTATGAGTTGGCCATTATGCTCCGCGAATCTGATAGAATAAAGGAGGCCACCCGCACAGTGAAACGATACATCAGAAAGTCAAAGGAACATCCAATGAGAGGGAAAGGACAGGCTCTGCTTACAGGCATGAAAATGAGTGAAGCCTGGCTGGCAAATCCCGAACCGTTCAGCGTGAGTGTCAATAGACAGCTAAGTTCTTCGTCCATGGAATTCGCCCCCATGTTCGTGGATAAGACACATCGGGTGCTGATGTTCAGTTCAAACCGTCATGTTGTAAATGGAGAAACCGATGCTGCCTCCCGCACCGCTGTCTATCTAACGAAAAAGAATGGTGCCGATTGGACCGCACCGACCAGACTTGACACTTCTGTGAACAGGAATGGCGCTGAAGGAGCCGTGAGTTTTGATCACCACAGAAACGTCATCTTCTTTACACGATGCGACCACCACAAATGCGGACTTTGGTATGCGTTCCTGAAAGGAGAGATGGCCGGAGAATCCTTTCCTATCCGATTTGCCGACCAGGCCGAATTTGGAGCTACATTCGGACATCCATCCTATTCTGACAGCCTAAAAGCATTGTTCTTTGTATCTGATATGCCAGGTGGGTTCGGTGGCAAGGACATCTACGTTTCCTATTATTCTGAAAAAACCGACTCATGGAATGCTCCGCAGAATCTGGGACAATTTGTCAATTCAGAGGGTGACGAAATGTTTCCAAGTATTCAACCCAACGGTGACCTCTATTTCTCATCTTCAGGTAGAGCTGGGCTTGGAGGATTGGACATATTCAAAGTGGTGCCTTCCAATGATCCACGCATTCTCGGCTGGGTAAAGCCAACAAACCTGGGCTTCCCCCTAAATTCAAAAGGTGATGATTTCGGAATCATTTTTCTGGATTCGATCTCAGGATATTTCACTTCCAACCGTTCCGGTGGTCTCGGATCGGATGATATTTACTCGTTCGCGTTGACACAGAACATCTCAAAACTTGAGGATGATTCAACTGCAATCTTTTTGCATAAAGCATTGGCCGATAGCAGTTTGCAATCAAATCTCGATGGAATTTCGAAACTTGTCAACCAGGATGTTTGTGAGAAGAAGGAAGAAACATCCATGGTTATGAACACCACTTTGTATCCTAACCCGAACAGCGGTCAATTCAATCTTCAGGTATCTGCACCTGAAAATCTTTTGGTCACACTAAAGGTCTACAGCAACCTCGGACAACTCGTTGAAACCAGAAGTTGTAATCTCCCAAAAGGACAAACCGAACTGAACTTCGACCTTCATGACGTACCAAAGGGAATCTATTATGTGCAGTTGCTGCAAGGTTGTGAAACGTTCTCTATCAACAAGTTCATCCTAAACTGACCATGCACATCCCATTTCGGAATCTGACAATAACCATCGTATAAAGCGACCGATATCACGTTATACCGGTACAAAATAGGCAGCTTTGCAACGTGAAAGTCTGTGTTTGAAGTGATATGTTTTTTCGAGGCATTATGAAAAATGGGAAGCCTTTATTAAAGATGGAACTAATTCAGGCAGCAGTTTAACGTTCATGTCAATCTCCATTTCAACGTATTTTGGCAATAGACCCAAGATGTGTCTCTTGCTGTCGTTAACAATTGTACTTGCGACCATTTCCGCTCACGCGCAATCACTTCCCAAAGACTCGTTGCGGCCATATTTGCTACCAAGCGGAGAATTCATCCCAAGGAACACAAACGCACCTTTTGCCCGTAAAATGTGGCGGGGCGGACTTTTCGTCCATGGTTTTGAAGCGATCGGATATGGAACGCTGGCCGCGCTTCCTTCAGACATCAGCGGTTGGAAACCCGGTGTTTTCAATTATTATGGCAGCAACATGAAACGCGCTTGGACGCAGCCGCCTGTTTTCGACCACGACAAATGGTACATCAATTACGTTGGTCATCCTTACCAAGGAACGCTGTTTTACAATGCCGTCCGTTCGCAGAACGCCAATCGCTGGCAATCGGCCCTTTTTTGTGTAGGTCAGGTTTTCGTGTGGGAATATGTGATAGAGGCGGGATTGGAACAGCCGAGTATTCAGGACCTCATCGTCACGCCCATTGCGGGTATTGCGCTTGGCGAACTCGTCCACTTCGGCACCATGAAAATGGCGCGCAATGGTTTTAAGTGGTATGAGGCTGCAGCCGTTACCATCATCAACCCCATGTTCATTTTGAACAATGGTTACCGTTTGAAACGTTATTCAGGAAATTAGGCACGGAACTGATAAATCAGCAATTTTGCGAACGTGACAAACAAGCACAGAAATAACCGATCGTGGAATGTGTTGGCGGTACTCTTTCTGCTGAGTTACCTGCTGAATGTCGTTTCGTTCGAGAGTTTCCACCAGTTCGTTCATCAGCACCAAGACGCTGAACTGCACACGGCAGAAGCAGAGGCCGATTCATGTCACCGTGCCATTTACCATGGCGATTTCTCGCACGACTGTCATCATAAGACCCACCTTACCAAGCAACTGACGCATTGCGACCTGTGCAAGGTCACGGTTTCTCGCTTTCACTTTGCTTCAGCAAGCGTAGAGACCAATACCAAGCCTTCGCATTCCGTTTTCAATGAAGCTGCCTGCGTCAAGGTTGTAGGTCACGATTTCTCGCTGCTCTGCGCTCCCCGCGGTCCGCCCGCTTTTTCATGATCTCCCATTCATAAATGACCTTTCGGTCATGAACTGTCGATGGCTGTAGTCACCGACCGATCACATTTAATTCAAGAATCATGAAAAACACAAAGAAACTTTTGTGGGCTTTGCCCCTATTTGCAATCGCATTACTCACATCCTGCGAGAAGAACGATCCCGTCATTCCGAATCAGGAAGAAATTATTACCACCCTCAGATACACGCTGACGCCTGATGGCGGTGGTTCGGCTGTCATATTTCAGTTCCAAGATGTGGACGGAGATGGCGGCAACGCACCCGTCATCACAAATGGAAATTTGGCATCCAACACCACCTATTCGGGTTCACTTTTGCTGCTGAATGAGACCACAAATCCGGTCGATACCACGAGCAATGAAGTGGCCAATGAGGCCGTGGATCACCAGTTCTTTTTCCAGCCATCTGGCATCAACGCCACGTTTGCATACGATGATGCAGATGCCAATGGAAACCCGATCGGATTGGCATCCACCATGGCAACAGGTGCAGCTTCTAGCGGAACGCTGACCATTACGTTGCGCCATCAACCTGACAAGTTTGCAACAGGTGCTTCTTCTGGCGACATCACCAACGTGGGTGGTGAAACCGATATTGAAGTGACGTTTGATGTGACCATTCAATAAGCAAACGTGAATAGAAGAAACCCCCTCGTCCGCCTACGGCAGACACTCCCCCTTTCCTGGGGGAGAACTGTCACGTTGATCCAACGTTGGATCAGCGGGATGCTCCCCTCCTTCACTAAGGAGGGGTGTCCCAAAGGGACGGGGTGGTTTCTTTTTTCCGTTTTCCTTTTCCCCTTTTCAGGGTTTGGGCAGAACTGTTCCCTTTCCATTTCGGGAAGTCTGGCCGATGAAGGCACGGGAATTCCCATGGCGTACGGAACGGTTTACGTGGAGGAACTGCAATCGGGCGTGGCGGCAGACAGCAGCGGTAACTTCAGACTCACAAACCTGTGCAAAGGCTCCTACCATTTGCGCTTCAATCATATCGGTTGCGAAACGCATACGGTTTTCATCGACCTGAAGAAGGATACGACCATCGCCATCAGCATGCATCACCACAACGAATTGGTGGATGAGGTGGTGGTACACGACCATCACTCGCAGCAGGAAACGGCTGCCAGCACCACCATCAACCAGGAAACGATAACGGAAGAAGCGAACAAGGATCTTTCGGAAATGCTGCAACAGATGACGGGTGTCAGCAGTCTGCGCACGGGAGCGGGGGTTTCGAAACCTGTGGTACACGGACTTACTGGCAACCGTGTGGCGGTTCTGAACAACGGTGTGGCCCAAAGCGGCCAGCAATGGGGAAACGACCATGCGCCCGAGATCGATCCGTACGTGGCCGAGCACATCTCTGTGGTAAAAGGTGCCTCTGCCCTCGCCTATCCAGGCAATTCGCTGGGTAGCGTGGTGCTGATCGAGCCAAGCGAAATTGCCAACGACCCGCACCTGCACGGAAACGTGAACTACGTATTTCAGACCAACGGATTGGGACATACGCTCAACGCGCGATTGGAGAAATACGCCAAGTGGGCTGCTTGGCGGGTTTCGGCCACGGCCAAGGTTTTTGGCGACCGTAGCGCACCCGATTATTACCTCACCAACACAGGCAAACGCGAGTATGACGTGGCCGCGCAACTCGAAAAACACATCAGCTCCAAGTGGGAGATGAAGTTCTACTACAGCCTTTTCAATACGGAAATAGGCATTCTGCGTGGTTCGCACATCGGCAACCTCACCGACCTGCAGGAAGCCATCGGAAGAGATGTTCCGTTCTTTACCAAAGACACCTTCTCGTACAAGATCAATGCGCCACACCAAACGGTGCAGCATCATTTGGCCAAGTTGCAGAGCCGCCACATCTTCAACGAGCATCAGACCCTGCGATTGACCTACGCGGCCCAGGTGAACAACCGTAAGGAGTTTGACATCCGCAGGGGCGACCGAAGCAATACGCCTGCGTTGAGTCTTTTGCTGTGGGATCAGTTTTTGGAAAGTGTTTATGACCACTTTTTTGAACATGACCGTAAACTGAAAACAGGAATTCAACTTCGGATAACCGACAACACGAACAATCCCGAAACGGGCATTCTGCCGCTCATTCCCGATTACCGCGCGTATCGCGCAGGCGCATTTGCCATCTTTCAGGAACAGAAAGGGCATGTACTGTATGAACTTGGCGCGCGCTACGACCTCACCGACCTGCAAGTGGTGGCCATTTCTTCCTCGCTTCCGCGAGAGATAGAACGGCACTATCACGTCTTCAATAATTACAGTCTGTCGGCTGGAATGCGATGGCAAGTGCTTCCGCAACTCAAACTGAACCTGGACATGGGCCATGTGCTACGATCACCGCAGGTGAATGAACTTTACAGCAACGGACTGCACCAAGGTGTGAGCGGAATTGAACTCGGCAATCCCAACCTCAAGAGCGAACGTTCGAGCAAAGTGGTGCTGACAGCCGACTGGAACGTTCGCAAGAAACTGTTCGTGCAGGTGCTCGGCTACTACCAGTATGTGCAGGATTTCATCTACCTGCAACCCGAATCTGAGTTCAGACTGACCATCCGCGGAGCGTTTCCGCTCTATTCTTACCATCAGACCGATGCCACGCTGATCGGAACGGACGTGCTGGCCTCGTATGAACCGATAGAAAGCATCCGCCTAATGGTGAAATATTCGTTTCTGCAAGGTGATGATGTGCGCAACCACAAGCCGTTGGTGTACATGCCAAGCAATAATCTTTTCGGGTCGTTCGCTTACACGTTCAAGGATGGGAAGAAGATGAAGAACTCTTCGGTTTCCATCAACGGACGGTACGTTTTCAAGCAGAATCACCTGAATGCCGATCAGGATATTATGCCTGTTCCCAATGGTTATTTCCTGCTTGGCGCGAATCTGGGAACCTCGTTCAAGCTGAAAAAGGCCACGTTGCGCTGTTCCTTGCGGGGTGAGAATCTGCTGAACACACGCTACCGCGATTACTTGAACCGCCAGCGTTATTTCTCGGATGATCTTGGTTGGAATGTAAGTGCGCAGATCGGTGTTACGTTCTGATCGCTACTTCAATCCATCCACGAAATACATGTCTATCTCGCCTTTTCCCTTGGCCTTTATCTTGCCGCGGTAGGTAAACGCAAATTCATCCTTCACCAATTCGTAGGTCTCTTTTGAAACATTGATGCGACTTGGTTCGCCATTCTGCTCCATGCGAGCGGCCGTGTTCACGGCATCTCCCCAAATGTCATACTGAAACTTCTTCTCGCCTACAATTCCGGCCACTACCGAACCTGTGTGTATTCCGACACGCATTTTGAAAAAAGGCCGATTCTCTTCCTGTAGTTCGGCTTCCCTTTTTACCATGAAATCCTGCATCTTCAAGGCGGCCTTTACCGCATCTAATGCATGGGTTGCTTTGGGAGATGGAATGCCTGAAGCCGCCATGTACGCATCTCCAATGGTCTTGATCTTTTCAACTCCAAACTCATCCATAATGCGATCGAAATGGCTGAAGCATTCATCGATCTCGGTCACCAATTGTTCCGGGGTCATATTTTCCGAGAGCGCTGTGAAACCGCAGAAATCCGTGAAGATGACCGTTACATTGTCCAATTGCTTGGGCTTGGCCGAGCCTTCGGCTTTCAATTCCTCCGCAATTTCTTTGGGTAAGATATTGAGCAACAGGTGGTCTGACTTCCTCTTTCCGCGGTAGATAACCAACGCCATAGCTCCGATCATAAGAAGGACAATTCCTGTTGAGGCCCAACCGATACGTTCATTCTGTATCTGCTTCTCTTTGACGATTTGCGCCTTCACGAACTTCAGGCTATCGGCCAACTGCTGCCGCTCAAACACGAAATTCATCTCCAGGCGGGTCAGTTCCTTGGTCCGTTCGTGTCCGTAAATGGAATCGCGTGCTTTGATGGAGCGCCTGTAGAAATCCAACGCCTCTGCAGAACGGTGCAACCCATCATACACCTGCGACAGACACAAACAACTTTCCTGAATGCCGTACAGGTTGCTCTCTTCCATGGAAAGCAGATAGGCGCGTTTACACCATTCAAGGGCATTTTTCGGGTCCCCCATTTTCAGGTAGAGGTTGCCTACTGGCATGGAAGCACGGATCACGTTCATTCGGGTACCTTTTCTCATGCTCAGCTCGTAGCTTTTCAAATAAGAGCCCAATGCCTCATCCACTTTGCCTTGCAACTCTCTGCAGTAACCGATATGTCGAAGCGAAACCGCGATCCAGGAAGTATCGTGCAACGATTCCCAAATGGCCATGCTCCTACCATGATAATCGAGCGCATGTTTCAGATCGTTCTGGTCTGCATACAAGGTTCCGAGGTTATTGTAGAGTACGCCAAGCGCCACAGAATCATCCAACCCTTTCCTGAGTTCAAGGCTTTTGAGGTAATATTTGATGGCAATGCCATAGTCCTTTTGGGCATGATGCACAGAAGCGAAGTAGTTGTAGTTTTCGGCCATGCAAACAGAATCTTTCAGTTCTTCGCAGATACTTACGGCTTCGTGAAACATCTCCAAGGCGTCTGAATAACGTCCCTGGTACATTCTTATCACGCCAAGGTCGCTCATTGAACGGGCAATCAAATTTTGATCGTCTGAACGTTTACTTAACTCCAATGCTTGGGAAATGGTCTCGAATGCCTTATCATATTCTCCGCATTTCTTTTGGTCTTTGGCCTTTTGAAGAAGCGCCTCCACCTGCACACCGGCATTTTCTTTTGCAACACTATGCTGAGCATGGACCATTCCAAGACCAAGGAACAAATCGCTGGTCAGCATCAGAAGGATCACGACTGCGGAGAACCAGGCGGAGTTGCGGTTGGAGGTCATAATGCGACAAAGGTTGACATTCTTTTAATCTGACGAAATGAAAGTTTCATCGACATCAAAGACAAATTCAACGATACCAAGAAAACAATTGTTACATTTCGGAAACCAACAACCAACTATGACCCGACCGACCAACTTGGGAGCTTTCCTTTTCTGCCTCCTTTTCTCGATCAATTACTCATTTTCTCAGACGTTTCAGTCGAAGGACAACCCGATAAAAATGGACCTGGTAAAGGTTGAGGAACTGGCCAAGGCACTCATTCCGTCCTGCGGATTCAGCAGTGTTTACATTCAAACAAGCGACATCAGAGACCTGATGAGTGTAAAAAATTGTGTGGGCATCCGGTTTTATATCGCTATGGAAGACCCCAAACAACGGTTTTCCGATGTGATAGCGGTGGCGATAAACGCTGACGGAAAAGAGATCGGGGATTTTCTCGAGCGCAAATATCATTTGGCCAGAGCGTTGGATGCTCACTATCCCGATGAGTTTGAGAAAATGAACCTCTCAACTGCCAAAAAATGTGTGTATAACCTAAGAGATGGTGTTGCAGGTTATAAACCCTATGCCACGTTTCTGGGAAATGAAAGTCTGAATGCGCTGCTCAATACTGCAAATGCAACCGGAATCCGGATCTTTTCATCTGGGTACGAATCGGATAAAGGTCAGCTGCGGACCATGTCGTTCGGTGCAGTGGTCGATCAGAACAACGAGATAAAAGATCTCGGTGGCAAATATCTGCAAAGCCAGCTGCCCTGTCCTGTTGATTGTGGAGGGGACACTAACCTGCTTTGGAATCGTTAATTGACTTTGATATCCACCAAAACCACCCCCCTTATGAAAACAAAATTGTTTCATTCCGTTGCGTTCGGACTAATGCTGTTATGCGCTTCGAACGGATTTTCGCAGACCATGTATTCGTCTCCCGAACCGAGAGGCTCAGAACCCATTAGCGTTAAAAAGGCGGATGCAATAGCCGAGGCCGAATCGGTAAGTGATGCCTGCGGTTATAATCGTGCGTTTATCTCATCAGACGATCTGACCAACCTTCTTTCCCCTTCAGCTGCGGTAGGGGTTCGTATCTACAACGCAAAGGAAAGTTCAGACCAGGCAAATTGCGACATCATTACCGTTGCCGTAGATGCCAACGGCAAAGAGATCGGCCCGGCACTGACCAATAAGTACCTGCATGCAGAATCATACGATGAGAACAATTCATGCAGCGCCAAAAAAATATCCAAAAGCAAGGCCACAGGCTGTGTATCCAACGTTGCCAATTCAAAACTCAACTACCAAAAGGTGTTCTTCAGTAAATCTGTTCTTCAGAATCAATTGAAAGTGAGCGGAGCAACGGGGATTACCATTATTCCGGGACAGATCTCAGGTGGCAGTACCATGATGATCATGGCCGCGAAACTGGAAAATGGCAAGATAACTGAATTGGAAACCGATTACCTGAAAAGCCAACTTCCCTGCCCCACAGATTGTGGAGACTCTGGCAATTATCTGGTAGATCCCAAGTAGAACACGACTGTTCGAACATTCGGTCAATCGGAAACCTGTTCTGAAGATGCTTTCAAAATGTAACTTCGGAACATGAAAAAGCTCTTTACCATCATCGCTTCCGTCCTTAGTTCGGGAGCTCTACTTCAGGCTCAGACAACCCATCAGGTTTCGGTTACAAGTAATGTTTTTACGCCTGCCGATCTGACGATCGAGATTGGCGACATTGTAGAATGGAACTGCACGCAGGGTTCGCACAACGTTGATGGAACGCAAACTGTTTTTCCCTCAAACCCAGAGTCTTTCGGTAATAGCGTTGCTCCTGCAACATGGACGTACTCCCACACCTTCAACACCTCGGGGTTCTACAATTACCAATGTGATCCACATGCTGGGTTGGGCATGACCGGGACGATCACCGTCACCTGCACCGACCCGCTACCTGATTTCTCAACCTCCATCACCGATTACACGGTCGATTTCACGGATGCGACCGTCTCGCCCACTTCCACAAGCACGCTTTGGGATTTCGGAGATGGGAACATCAGTACGCAGGCCGAACCGCAGCACACGTATGTGGCTACGGGCAACTACACCGTCTGCCAGACGGTCACCAACAGTTGCAGCACCGATTCCACTTGCCACCACGTGAACATCGTCTG
>WGMW01000034.1 GCA_016124845.1 Flavobacteriales bacterium | reverse complement strand
TTCGGCATCCATGTACCAGGTCATACCGCAGACTCAACCTGACAGAGGGAAGAAACTAACGCACAGGGTCATTGCCCCAAGGGATCGTCCAACTCCAATGCCAAGCTACTCAACTCTTGAAAACAAACATATAAGGGATTGTAGCGGCATCCTTTTCTTTTCCTTCCTCCGCCTTCGACTTCGCTCAGGCATCGGCTGGAAAAGAAAAGATATAGCGTACAGCCCGACCTCGCGTACAATCGCATGGCGTTGTGTGTGGGGAAACGCCCTGAAAAACGGAGCTCAAAAGGTATTTGTCCGTTCAAGGTAAATGTCTATTTTTGCCGTCCGCTTTTTGAGCGGGTAATAAACACAAACAATTAACAGAATTATGAACCAGTACGAAACCGTTTTCATTTTAACTCCCGTTTTGTCTGAGCAGCAGATGAAGGAAGCGGTAAAGGATTACGAGAAGTTCATAAAAGCTGATGGAGGCAAAATCGTCTCTACGGAAGACTGGGGTCTGCGCAAATTGGCGTATCCGATCCAGAAGAAATCCAACGGCTTTTACAACCTTGTCGAGTTCCAAGCCAACCCTTCGTTGATCGCTGACCTTGAATTGAAATTCAAGCGTGACGAACGTGTAATTCGCTTCCTAACCGTAAAAATGGACAAGTTCCATGTAGAGTATGCGGAGCGCAGAAGAAACAAGAAGAAAGAAGTAAAAGCTTAAGGAATCATGGCAGGAAAGAAAGACGGAGAGATCAGATATCTCAATCCACCGACCGTAGAGGTCAAGAGAGACAAGTATTGCCGTTTCCAGAAGTACGGCATCAAATTCATTGATTACAAAGACCCGGATTATCTGTTGGCTTTCATCAATGAGCAGGGAAAACTGCTTCCACGCAGATTGACCGGAACATCACTGAAGTATCAACGCAAGGTTGCACAGGCTGTTAAGCGTGCACGTCATTTGGCGCTTATGCCATATGTAGCAGACCTTATGAAATAAGCGAGGCCATGGAAATCATACTTAAGAAAGATGTAGACAACGTTGGTTACAAGAACGACCTTGTAACTGTGAAGGACGGATATGCGCGCAACTTCCTTGTACCACAAGGAATGGCCGTTATCGCTACAGCAAGTGCTAAGAAGGTTCGCGAAGAGGATCTTCGTCAGCGTGCGCACCGCGAGGCTAAGTTGATAGAGGAAGCCACCAAGTTGCTGAAGAAAATTCAGGATGCTGACATAAAAGTTGGTGCGAAAGCAGGCGAGGGCGACAAGATCTTCGGTTCTGTGAACAGCATTCAGGTTGCTGAGGCTATCAAGGCCGCTACAGGTGCAGATGTTGACCGTAAGAAGGTTGGCCTGAAAGAAAGCACTGTGAAAACCCTTGGTAAGTACACCGCTTCTGTTCGACTTCACAAAGAAGTTGAAGGCGAATTCGAATTCGAAGTCGTAGCGGAGTAATTCCTACAGTATTAGAGATGAAAAATCCCCGATCAGGAAACTGGTCGGGGATTTTTATTTGCGATAGACAATTGGCAATCTGCGATTTGGGCTCTGTGCAACTCTGTGTTTCTCCGTTTGTCTCTGTGAAACAACTCTATCTCTCTGTCAACTTTATCAACTCAGTCAACTTACTCAAACCTCAAACTCTCAATCGGATCCAAGTTCGATGCCTTGATGGCAGGATAAATTCCAGAGATCACTCCCACTACAAAACAGATGATCACACCTGTGATGATCCAAAGCCAAGGAATGATGAACCCACCACCGATGAAGCTTGAAACTCCGTTACCGATGGCGATTCCGAACACAATACCAGCCAATCCTCCGATAATGGAAATGGAAACGGCTTCTACCAAAAACTGAAGTTGGATGAAGGCTTTGGTGGCACCAAGCGCTTTCCGAACACCCACTTCGCGCGTTCGTTCCGTAACGGAAACAAGCATGATGTTCATCAGGCCGATGGCCGCACCCATCAACGTAATGATGCCAATGAGAAATCCCGCAACCTGTACCTCGTAAAGGTTGTCGACCAACATTTTTGAAAGGTTGTCGCTACGAACAACCTCAAAGTTGTTTTCTTGTCCGGCACGCACTCCGCGAACCACGCGGAAAGTGCCTGTTGCCTCACTGATGGCACTTTCCAGCGAAGCCACATTATCCGACAGAACGCTTATAGTAAATGATGTTTTGGGACGTAGAAAATGTTGTCGGGCATTGGTCAGCGTTATCATGCAGGTCTTATCCCCACCAAAACCCATGCTCGAACCTTTTTCAGCCAGCACACCGATTACCTTGTATTTGTTCGCTCCTACTGAAACCTCCTTTCCGACAGGGTCGATCTTGCCAGGGAACAGCACTTTTTTGATCTCCGAACCGATAATGATCACCGGAATTCCGAAGCGCAGTTCCGTTTCGTTGAAATTCCGACCCTCAACAATTTCGTACCCGCTGGCTGCAAAGTAATTCGCATCGCAGCCCATGACGTTGATGTTGGGTTGGGTTTTTTCAGAGCCATGTTTTACCGTTGCTGCAAATGATGCAGCGGCCGAAACACTCACCAAGGCTGGAAACTCGAACGTTTCCTGAAAACGCTCTGCTTCGCGATACGTGATGCGTTCGTAGTTCTTAGGCTTCTTGCCCCCGCGCCCGATGCGGATGTTCGTTCCACGATTTCGGATGGTGAACGTGTTGGCACCCATGCTGGTGAAATTGCTCGTGATGGAGCTTTTGATGCCATCGATGGAGGTCAGAATTCCCACTAACGCGGTGATTCCGATGGCGATTATTAGCATAGTCAGAATGGCGCGCAACCATTGGCTTCGGATGGAGCCCAAAGCTACTTTAATGTTCTCGATGACGAGTTGTCCGTATCGGTCGTTCATGGTGCTGATTCGCGCTTGCGCAAGGTAGTTATTTGAGCTTGGTTAATACCTTGATAATGGTACTCCGAATGCCTACTTTCGCGGACGGAAAATCAACGGGTTCTGAGTTGAATTGTTCAATAATGCAATACGATGGTCACCCTGCATGTGCAAGCAACATGAAATAGCCACAGAAACACTGAAAGCACAGAGGGGTTTCTCAAGAAATATCTGTGAAATCTGTGGAAATCTGTGTTTCTGTGGCCAAAAAATGTCTTTCAAGAATTATGTCCGTAAGCAGCTTGACATTTGTTTAGGAACTGCTGATTTCAAATCTAATAACAACACATTAAAAATATTTCTTTCATGAGCTTATATGAAGATTATCTAAAGGAGATTGAAGAACGAAAAGCACAAGGTTTGCACGCCAAGCCGATCGATGGAGCGGATTTGCTGAGCGAGGTGATCGCACAGATCAAGGACACGGGAAATGCTCATCGGAAAGACTCTCTGAACTTCTTCATTTACAACACGTTGCCTGGAACTACCAGCGCGGCTGGCGTGAAAGCCAAGTTCTTGAAAGAGATCATTCTTGGGCAAGAATCGGTTGAGGAAATCTCTACTGAGTTCGCATTCGAATTGCTTTCGCACATGAAAGGTGGCCCTTCTGTTGAAGTGCTATTGGATCTTGCTTTGGGCAATGATGCAGCAATTGCAGCTGAAGCTGCTAAGGTTCTGAAAACACAGGTTTTCCTATACGAAGCCGATACAGATCGATTGCAAAAAGCTTTCGAAGCTGGAAATTCGATTGCAAAGGAACTGATTGAGAGCTATGCGAAAGCGGAGTTCTTCACGCAACTTCCAGACGTTGAGGAGGAAATCGAAATCGTAACATTCGTTGCTGGTGTCGGAGATATTTCTACCGACCTGCTTTCTCCTGGGGGAGATGCGCACTCGCGTTCTGACCGTGAGCTGCACGGACAGTGCATTTTCGAGCACAATAAAGAACAGCAACAGGCCTTGCTGAAGCTGAAAGAGCAGCATCCTGACAAGCGCGTGATGCTGATCGCGGAGAAAGGAACGATGGGTGTTGGCTCTTCGCGTATGTCGGGTGTGAACAACGTTGCACTTTGGACAGGCGTTCAGGCAAGTCCGTACGTGCCGTTCATCAATATTGCACCCGTTGTGGCTGGAACAAACGGCATTTCTCCGATTTTCCTGACCACCGTTGGCGTAACTGGCGGTATCGGTCTTGACCTTAAAAATTGGGTTCAGAAGAAAGATGCGGACGGCAATACGGTCGTTGATGCAAATGGTGATGCTGTTTTGGAAGAGACTTACTCAGTTGAGACAGGAACCGTTCTCACCATCAACACAAAAGAGAAGCAACTTTACAAGGACGGCAAAGCCGTGAAGGACATTTCTGCGGCATTCACGCCTCAAAAAGTGGAGTTCATGAAAGCGGGCGGTTCTTACGCGGTGGTTTTCGGCAAGAAACTGCAAACGTTCGCTTGTAAGGTTCTTGGAATTGAAATTCCACAGGTTTACGCGCCATCGAAAGAGATTTCAATTGATGGTCAAGGTTTGACTGCCGTTGAGAAGATCTTCAACCGAAATGCGGTTGGAGTAACGCCAGGAAAAGTGTTGCACACAGGTTCTGATGTTCGCGTAGAGGTGAACATCGTTGGGTCTCAGGACACCACTGGTCTGATGACCTCGCAGGAATTGGAAATGATGGCCGCAACGGTCATTTCTCCAATCGTGGATGGAGCTTACCAATCGGGTTGCCACACGGCCTCCGTTTGGGATAAAAAGGCGCAGGAGAACATTCCTCGTTTGATGAAGTTCATGAACGATTTCGGTCTGATCACGGCACGTGACCCGAAAGGTGTTTACCCAGCAATGACGGATGTAATTCACAAGGTTTTGAATGACATCACCGTGAGCGATTGGGACATCATCATCGGTGGCGATTCGCACACGCGTATGTCAAAAGGTGTGGCGTTCGGAGCAGACTCTGGAACAGTTGCTCTTGCACTTGCAACAGGCGAGGCTTCCATGCCGATTCCGCAGTCGGTGAAGGTGACTTTCAAAGGCGAAATGAGAAGCTACATGGACTTCCGCGATGTGGTTCATGCCACGCAGCAACAGATGCTGAAGCAGTTCGGTGGCGAGAACGTTTTCCAAGGTCGCGTAATTGAAGTCCACATCGGAACGTTGACTGCTGACCAAGCTTTTACATTCACAGATTGGACGGCTGAGATGAAGGCTAAGGCTTCTATCTGCATCTCTGAAGATGAAACGTTGATCGAGTCGTTGGAGATTGCAAAAGGTCGTATTCAGATCATGATCGACAAGGGAATGGACAACGAGAAGCAGGTTCTTAAAGGTCTGATCGCGAAAGCTGAGAAGCGAATTGCTGACATCCGTTCGGGAGAAATTCCAACCTTGAAACCCGATGCAAACGCCAAGTATTATGCGGAAGTGGTTATCGACTTGGATGAAATGGCTGAGCCGATGATCGCGGATCCAGACGTGAACAACGATGATGTTTCGAAGCGCTACACGCACGATGTGATCCGTCCGTTGTCTTACTACGGTGGAACCAAGAAAGTTGACCTCGGTTTCGTGGGTTCGTGCATGGTTCACAAAGGCGACATGAAAATCCTTGCGCAGATGTTGAAGAACGTGGAGGCGCAGCAAGGAAAAGTGGAGTTCAACGCGCCATTGGTGGTTGCTCCTCCAACCTACAATATTGTGGATGAGCTGAAAGCCGAAGGTGATTGGGACATTTTGACCAAATACGCTGGTTTCGTGTTTGACGATGAGCATCCGAAGAACACGGCCCGTACCAAGTATGAGAACAAATTGTATTTGGAGCGTCCAGGTTGCAATCTGTGCATGGGTAATCAAGAGAAGGCCGAGCCAGGAGATACAGTTATGGCCACGTCAACGCGTTTGTTTCAAGGCCGTGTGGTGAAGGATTCTGCCGAGAAGAAAGGCGAGTCTCTGCTTTCATCAACTCCAGTGGTTGTGCTTTCAACCATCTTGGGAAGAACACCAACTTTGGAAGAATACGAGCAAGCCGTAACAGGCATCGTTCTTACGAAGTTCAAGCCATCGAAGAAGAAATTGGTGCTTGCGTAAGCAATCGAGTATTTGATTTAGAAAACCCGAGCGAACAGTTCGGGTTTTTTTGTGTCCTTTCTTTTGAAGGTATGAAATGGCCACGGAAACACAGAAGAATACAGACTATTCTCTGTGAAAATCTGCGCATCTGTGGCTAAAAAAAACCGTTTTCCGTAAATTGTTTTCTCTGCTGACTGAAGAACAGATTTATCGGAACAAGAAATGACCGCGCTTGTTGGGTTTGTACAAGGCAGTATTTTTATTCTGCCAACCATTTAGTAACTCGACAAAAATTTTGAAAACATGGGAGTATTCGATCTTGAAATGATAAAGCAGGTGTACGCTCAGTTCCCTGAGCGTATTGCTGCGGCCAGAAAAGCGGTGGACAAACCGCTCACATTATCAGAGAAAATTCTGTACGCGCACCTTTGGGATGGCGAGGCCAAAGAAGCCTACGAGCGCGGGAAATCCTACGTGGATTTCGATCCAGATAGAGTAGCGATGCAAGATGCAACGGCCCAAATGGCGTTGTTGCAGTTCATGCAGGCTGGGAAGAAGAAAGTCGCGGTTCCATCAACCGTGCATTGCGATCACTTGATCCAAGCGCGCATCGGTGCAAGTGCCGACCTACAGGAAGCGATGAACAAGAGTTCGGAGGTTTTCAATTTCCTCGAAAGCGTTTCCAATAAGTACGGCATCGGTTTTTGGAAACCAGGAGCGGGTATCATTCACCAAGTGGTCTTGGAGAATTACGCTTTCCCTGGCGGAATGATGATCGGTACCGACAGCCACACGGTAAATGCAGGCGGTCTCGGAATGGTTGCCATTGGAGTTGGTGGCGCAGATGCCGTTGATGTGATGGCGGGAATGCCATGGGAGTTGAAATTCCCGAAATTGATCGGTGTGAAGTTGACAGGTAAACTGAACGGCTGGACCGCACCAAAAGACGTTATTCTGAAAGTGGCTGGCATTCTGACCGTAAAAGGTGGAACTGGTGCGATTGTCGAATACTTTGGAGAAGGTGCCAAAAGCATGTCGTGTACAGGCAAAGGAACCATCTGTAACATGGGTGCGGAGATCGGTGCCACGACTTCAACCTTCGGTTATGATGAAAGCATGGAGCGTTACCTGCGCGCAACGGGTAGAGCCGAAGTTGCTGATCTGGCAAACGGCATCAAAGAGCATTTAACAGGTGATGACGAGGTTTATGCAAACCCAGAAAAGTATTTCGATCAAGTGATCGAGATCGATCTTTCTACGTTGAGCCCTCACTTGAACGGGCCTTTCACACCCGACTTGGCCACACCAGTTGCCGAAATGAAGGAAAAGGCAAAAGCCAACGGATGGCCGACTGAAATCGAGTGGGGATTGATCGGTTCGTGTACCAATTCATCGTACGAAGACATTTCAAGAGCATGTTCTATTGCTGAGGATGCCTTGGCAAAGGGTCTCAAACCGAAAGCCAACTTTGGTATCAATCCAGGTTCGGAACAGGTACGTTTTACGATTGAACGCGATGGTTTCATCAACACATTTGAGAAACTGGGTGCGAGAATCTTCACGAATGCTTGCGGTCCGTGCATCGGTCAGTGGGCGAGGGCGGGAGCTGACAAGCAGGAGAAGAATTCCATCGTTCACTCGTTCAACAGAAACTTCGCGAAGCGAGCGGATGGTAACCCGAACACACATGCGTTTGTAACTTCACCAGAAATGGTGGCTGCCATCGCAATGGCTGGGGATCTGACCTTCAACCCAATTACCGACACGCTCACCAACGATAAAGGCGAGCAGGTGAAATTGGCCGAACCGCATGGATTTGAGCTTCCGCCAAAAGGGTTTGATGTCGATGATCCTGGATATGTTTCCCCTGCAGAAGACGGCAGTAATGTGGAAGTGGTCGTGAAACCAGACAGCGAGCGATTGCAGTTGCTCACACCTTTCAAACCTTGGGATGGAAAGAACATCATGGGGGCGAAACTGCTCATCAAAGCGCAAGGGAAATGTACTACCGACCACATCTCGATGGCTGGTCCGTGGTTGCGCTATCGTGGTCACCTCGATAATATTTCGAACAACACTTTGACGGGCGCTGTGAACGCGTTCAACGGTGAAACGAATAAGGTGAAAAACGAATTGGACGGTTCTTATGGGGAAGTTCCTGCCGTGGCGAGAGCCTACAAAGCTGCTGGCATTCCGACCGTTGTAGTGGGAGACAGCAACTACGGAGAAGGTTCTTCGCGAGAACATGCGGCCATGCAGCCACGCCATTTAGGAGTTGTAGCAGTTCTGGTGAAATCGTTTGCTCGGATTCACGAAACAAACCTCAAAAAGCAGGGAATGCTCGGATTGACGTTTGCCAAAGAGGCAGATTACGATAAGATCCAGGAAGATGACACCTTCAACTTTGTGGATTTGGAAGACTTTGCCGAAGACAAACCATTGACCATCGAAGTGGTTCATGCGGACGGTTCGAAAGACACCATCATGGCAAACCATACTTACAATGAAGCGCAGATCGAGTGGTTCAAGGCGGGTTCTGCTCTGAATTTGATCAAGAAGCAACAGTCTGCGTAGGGGTTTGATGCATCAAACCCGTACCATGAAATGGTATGGAACGGGCGGCCTTGGTCGCCCGTTTTTTATTGAATTAACCCTGTAAATGATACAAGTTTCTGCAATATTTACCCTGTAAATGTGACAGACGGGTAAATGGCCAAGACAAGGAAGAACTCACCCCAAAGGACGAAATCTGCCAAAAAAGGCGGTTGGTTCAAGCGAATTCTGCGTTTCGTTGGAAAGACCATACTCGGACTTTTCCTTTTCAGTATTCTCATGGTGGTTGTTTACCGCTTCGTGCCTGTGCCTATCACTATTCTTCAGCTATCGCGATGTGTTGAGCAGTTTCAGGATGAGAAACCCATTCGACTGAAAAAGGATTGGGTGCCTTTGGACGAGATCAGCAATAAGCTGCAACTGGCGGTCGTCTGTGCCGAGGATCAGAAATTTCTTGACCACAATGGTTTTGATGTAGAAGCCATTGAAAAGGCCATTGAACATAATCAGAAAGGAAAGCGTGTTCGCGGAGCAAGTACTATCAGTCAACAGACGGCCAAGAACGTTTTTCTTTGGGAAGACAGAACATGGGTTCGTAAAGGGATGGAAGTCTATTTCACTGCGTTGATCGAACTCATTTGGAGCAAAGAACGCATCATGGAAGTGTACCTGAATGTGATTGAAATGGGCGATGGTATTTACGGAGCCGAAATGGCTTCGCAGACCTATTTCAAGAAACCCGCTTCTCAATTAACAAGTGCCGAAGCAGCGTTGCTGGCAAGCATTCTTCCAAGTCCGCGTAAATATTCCGCTGTAAATCCGAGTGCGTATGTTCGTGGACGCCAATCATGGACAATGGGTCAGATGGCGCATTGGGGCGGTAAATTGGACTACGGAAAACCGCCCGTTCAAAAGAAATCGAAGAAGAAATAAATGGTCAGTTACAACCCGAAAAGCTGGTTCAGCATCATTTTTCAGCTGCACAAGTACGATACATTTCGACAGTTGCTGCCGACCATGTTGGTACTGGCTGTGATTTCCATCGTGTTCTGCTATGTGGAAATTGAGGTTTTCGACCTGAAGTTTGCCAGTACCATGGGGTTTCACTCATTGGTCGGTTTTGTGATCTCGCTGTTGCTAGTTTTCAGAACGAATACCGCTTACGACCGCTGGTGGGAAGGTCGCAAACAATGGGGTGCGTTGGTGAATAACACGCGTAATCTTTCCATCAAACTCAGCAATATCGTTCCTGAAGATCAGCCCGAACGAAAACAACTTTTCCGTGTGCTCATCACCAATTACGTGTTTGCTATGAAAGAGCATTTGCGTGAAGGCGTGATTGCCGATGAATTGGAAGAACATCCGCAATTCGATAAAGTTGAGGCGTTGAAACGAGGTCACGTCCCAAATGCCATCGCGCAGCAACTTTATGAGCAGATTCTGTTTTTGAAAAAAGACGGTTTGATATCGGATGAACAGCAGATCGTGCTCGATAGTGAATTCCGAGCGCTGACCGACATCATTGGAGCGTGTGAACGCATCAAGAAAACGCCCATTCCGTATTCGTACAGCGCATTCATCAAGAAGTTCATTTTTCTGTATGTGATGAGCTTGCCGTTCGGAGTTGTGCGCGATTTCGGCTATTCCACCATTTTCGTGGTGGTGTTCATCTTTTACATTCTCGCCAGCTTGGAGCTGATCGCGGAAGAGATCGAAGATCCATTCGGAACAGATGCGAACGACCTTCCAACAGATGCGCTTTCAGAAACGATTCAGAAAAATCTGAAAGAGTTGTTCTGAATTCGAAGGACAGAAAACGCAAAAAGAAAAACGTGCCCCAATTCGAGACACGTTTTCCCTTTTCTCATTTCAACGTATTACTTCTTACCGAGGTAAGCCGTCAGCATCCAAACCGTCTTTTCTTGCTCGGTGATGTAATCACTCATTTGCGAGTTGGTTCCTTCATCGCCCACTTCGCCAGAAAGATCAAGGATCCTGCGTTCAATTTCGAGCAGCGTTTTAAAGTTGGAAAGCGTGGCCGAAACCGAGCCTTCGCCATCAGAAACGTTGGCCGCTTCTTTAATGGTCGAGTGCTTCAGGTAATCGCTGAAAGTGTGGTAAGGCGTTTCGCCAAGCGTCAGAACACGTTCAGCAATCTCATCCACTTTCATGATCGCATCGTTGTAAAGCTCTTCAAACTTCGGGTGAAGCACGAAGAAATCCGACCCTTTGATGTTCCAATGGAACCCGCGAAGGTTCTGGTAAAACAGTTGATAATTGGCCAAAAGCGTGTTCAACTCCGTGGCCAATTGTTTCGACTTTTCTTTGTTCAATCCTATTTGATTGGTACTCATCGTATAGATTTTATGTGATTAGTAAAAAGGTTCATCAGTCTGCGTATGAGTTCCGCTCCTCAGGCTTCTCACTCAAGTATTGGATGAACTCATATTCATTGCAGTCCTCGTCTAAAAAGTAATCGCGAATACGGAACTTTTGTTCAGTCAGCGGGTAACTTCGTTCGTAACCTGCTTCTTCCAGCCGCTTTCCGACCGCCTTCACGTCCGAAACCACAAAACCCATGTGGTTGAATCCGATGCCACTGTAACGCTCCGCTTCTTCGTATCGGATAACTGCTTCGTTAAGCGCCAAATAGCTGTCGTCCGTTCCAATATGAACCCATTTTCTGCCTTTGTGCACGCCACTTCCGCGAATCTCAAACTCAGGAAGCGCGATCTGAAGGAATTTGATGGTCGCATCCAAATTGCCGACCGTGATGTTGTTGTGTTCCAAATATGCTGATGTCTTCATGACTCCTTGTTTTGGTTATTGATTGAATTACGATGTAAAGGTGCGCGTCAAATAAGTATCAGTCAAATCAATAGTATCTATATTTGAATAGATAATAACTATAAATGAGAATGGATCACCTATTATTCATCTGGGAAATTCTCCCTTTTGGGGAGATGCCCGCAGGGCAGAGGGGGTTATGACACTCCAGCAGCTCGAATACATCCGCGCCCTCGACATCGAACGCAACTTCGTCCGCGCAGCCGACCGATGTTTTGTCACCCAACCATCGCTCACTATGCAAGTTCAGAAACTCGAAGATGAACTCGGTGTCAAGATCTTCGACCGCTCCAAAAAGCCGCTCATTCCAACTCCGTTGGGAGAGTTGATCGTGGCGCAGGCCAAGGTCATTCTCAAGGAATCTGAGCGTTTGAAAGAGATCATTTCCGAGCAGGAGGGCAACCTAAGTGGCGAACTGCATATTGGCATCATTCCAACCTTGGCACCTTATCTCTTACCGTTGTTCGTGCCCAAGTTCGAAGCAGATCATCCGAACATTCGATTGCTTGTACAGGAATTGCAAACGGATATCATTGTCGAACGCCTCAGAAGAGACGACCTCGATTTGGGAATTCTTATAACACCTTTAGAGGAACAAGGAATCCAAGAAAAAGTGTTGTTCAATGAGCCGATGGTGGCTTACGTGGGGCGCAATCACAGGCTTTTCAATCACAAGGAAATTGATGCTTCCGAACTCGATCTGGACGATACGTGGTTGCTTTCCGAAGGGCATTGCTTGCGGGCACAGGTTCTCAACATCTGCAAGGCGCACCAGAATGACGAGACGCATAATTTCGTGTTCGAAAGTGGTTCATTGGAAACATTGGAACGCTTGGTGGAACTCCATCGCGGTATGACCATTCTGCCGTTTCTGGCCACGCTCAATCTTTCTCAAAAGCAACGGCAACTGCTACGGAATTTCAAAGGAAATCCACCCGTTCGTGAAGTGAGCATTGTGACCAATCGTGTGCATGTGAAAACCGCTATGATCGATGCTCTGGCCGAGACCATCAGGTCATCTATTCCAAGCAAATTACTGAACACGGAAGGTAAGGTCATTGCCATCTGACGGAGTGTTAGTAACAAATGAACAGTTGACCATTTGATGACAAACGGAATCCATTGAATTACAGATTTTTAGACAGCCTACATTATTTATCTGCCTAAATGGCCCAAGAAACTATTCAGCGCGTCAAATTCGCGCATCGGTCTGGGAAAGACGGTTTTTCCGCTACGCTCAACAAACGTGTAAACGCCTATTTTACCGAAAACGGAATTTCGAAATATGCAGACGGCCGCATGTATCTGAAAACCACCATTCTGGTATCGATCTACGCGTTGCCCTTGATTCTTATGCTTGCGGGCGTGACGGTCTCCGTTCCCACCATCATCCTTTCTTGGATGCTGATGGGAATCGGCATTGCGGGTATTGGTATGAGCGTGATGCATGATGCCAATCATGGTTCGTATTCAGAGAATCAGATGGTCAACAAAATGGTTGGTTTTCTGCTGAATGTGATCGGTGGAAGTGCCGAGAACTGGAAGATCCAGCACAATATTCTGCATCATACCTACACCAATATCGATGGGTTGGATGCCGATACCGTCACCTTTCCGATGCTGCGGTTTTCACCGTTCGCCAAGCGCAGAGGCATCCATCGTTTCCAGCACATTTACGGTTGGTTCTTCTACGGATTGATGACCGTGAGTTGGGTTTTTATGAAGGATTTCAAGCAGCTGGTGGATTACCGTAATTCGGGGATGACAACCAATTACGATACGGGTTTCAGTCTGATCATCCTTCGTATCCTTCTCCTAAAGGCGATCTATCTTTTCTTGACCCTGGCGTTGCCCATGTACCTATTGCCAATTCCCTGGTATGCAACACTCGGATGCTTTTTTATAATGCATTTTATTGGTGGATTGATGCTCGGTATGGTTTTCCAATCGGCTCACATTATGGAGATATGTGAATTCAGCAAGCCGACTGATGAGGGCAAGATGAAGGACGAATGGGCCATTCATCAACTTCGAACAACTACCGATTTTGCTCCGAACAACTGGCTTGTCACGTGGTTTGTCGGTGGATTGAACTTTCAAGTGGAGCATCATCTTTTTCCCAAGATCAGTCATGTGCATTATCCGCAGTTGGCACCGATCGTCAAACAAACAGCCGAGGAATTCGGAGAGAAATACCATTGCATTCCAACGTTTACCGAAGCGGTATTCGGCCACGGGAAAATGCTGTACGCACTCGGAAAGGAAGACGTTCCGAGGACAGTTGCAGTTTACTGAACGGTTCGGACTGGACGTTTCATACAGATCATTTTTAAGAGTGGTAAACATCGTTGCCTGTTCGAATGTGGCAGCGACCACTTACACCATCGAGTAAGTAGAATTTATTGATCAATGGAAATCCCATCTGCTAAAGCAGGTGGGATTTTTTTGTTTTGCTTAAGTGATATTAAAATGATACTATTGTAGTGTTAATATAAATTATAAATCATGAAAGAAGAAAAGTCAATCAAACCCATATCAGGTTGGATAATGCTTCCCCTGCATGTTCTTTACATCGCAGCACTCATTTGGTTAACGTTGATGTTTGAGCAACCTCTATGGTTGATCGGCCTGATCATCAGCTTTATTGGGTTCATTGGTTTTTTTATCGTCAATCCGAACCAGTCTTGGGTATTGGTTTTATTCGGGAATTACAAAGGCACGGTGAAATCCAACGGATTTTTCTGGGTCAATCCGTTCACAAAAAACCACCGCATATCATTGCGGGCACACAACTTCGACAATGAGCCAATAAAGGTGAATGACAAGTTGGGAAATCCGATCATGATCGGGGCTGTGATCGTTTGGCGTGTGAGAGACACCTACAAGGCTGCATTCGATGTGAACGATTATCGCGAGTTTGTGCAGATACAGAGTGAGGCTGCGTTGAGGAATTTGGCTGGAACATATCCGTATGATGAGTTTCAGGATGATGATGCAGAAGTGGAGATCTCATTGCGTGGAGGAGGCGATGAAGTGAATCAGAAGTTGGAAGAAGCTTTGGATCACAGCTTGGGAATTGCAGGTATTGAGGTGCTGGAAGCACGTATCAGTCATTTAGCGTATGCCAACGAAATTGCGGGAGCGATGCTTCAGCGGCAGCAGGCCACGGCCATTGTGGCAGCCAGAAGGAAGATCGTGGAAGGAGCGGTCGGCATGGTTGAAATGGCACTGGACGAACTCAGCCAAAAGGAAATAGTACACTTGGATGATGAGAAGAAAGCGGCCATGGTAAGTAACCTGATGGTGGTGCTCTGCTCAGATAAGAGCGCATCACCCGTGGTCAACACAGGAAGTTTATATCAGTAAGTGATGAAAAAGTATCAGATTCTTAGGAAGAAATTGTTTGAGAGCATGGAGAAATTCGAAGCGAGGTTGAACGATGAATGCAGAAAAGGCTATCGCGCCATTTCCATTTCAAGTGACCAGCGGAATGGAACCGTGATCCTGCTGGAGAAAACAAGCTGAGTTTTGTCGAAGAAGAAACCGTTTGTACTTCGTCTCGACCCTGAGACATTGAAAGCCATCGAGAAATGGGCTGCTGATGAATTTCGCAGTACCAATGGGCAATTGGAATGGCTGGTGAACAGGGCGTTGAAAGAAGCGGGAAGGTTGCCGAAAAATAATGGTTCGGGCAGTGAATGATCACATCGGCCGTTTCATCAGCAGAATGTCTGCATCATTATTTACTATTGAAGTTCCGCAGAAGTAATAAGAACCATCGTGTTCGGTAATATCATATCCACGTTGATCACCAGCTTCCCCAAAATTCAGTTCTTCCAATGTGTTTCCGTCAGCATCGGTCTTGATGAAATACACCTGCTCGTCATTGCCGAAGCTGTTGGTGCGCCCCAAGAAAACAAAGTTGCCCTCGCTGTCGGCCAGAACACCTTCGCCACCTTCATGTGCTGAGGTTGTTCCGAATTCATTCTCCCATACAACCTGCATGTTAGCATCGAGCCGCGTGGCCAGAAGCATGTGTGTCGGGTCGTTGCTGGCCGAATGGTTGCTCATCACAAATCCGCCTTCGGATGTGAGTTCAAAGGCATGGCTTTCCTCATAGCCCGAACCACCGTAAAAAAACGCACCAAGACTATCGCCATCAGTACTCACGCCTTGAATGTAGATGTCGCGGTCGCCAGCACCGAAACTGCTGGTAAATCCTAAAACCGAAACCTGTGTCTGGTCTGTTTGGATGAGTGCCGTGCCTCCGTCCTGACCGTTGCCGCCAAAGGTGCGGTTCCAGAGTTCGTTGCCATCTGCATCGGTCCGCACCACAAACATCTTTCCCACTCCGGCCCCGAAACTTTGGGTCAACCCGGTCAGCATGAAACCGCCATCCATCAGTTCAATCACATCATTGCCTATTTCCAGCATGCTTCCTCCATAACGATGCTGCCAGAGGATGTTGCCGTTCGCATCGGTCTTCATCAGTAGAAGGTCATTGTCGTTGGTTTCTGTGATGATAGAACCTGCAAGAATCAGATTGCCATCTGAACTGTGCTTGATGCTCGATCCGATGGTTCCGCTCGCCATGGTTTTCCGCCAAAGCTCATTTCCGCTGAAGTCGGTTTTCAGCAATAGCAACTGCTTGTCGCTACCAACAGTAGAGGTGCCAACCATAACGATACCATCGGTTACTGCGATAAGGCGGTCGGCCTCTTGGTTCCCAGTTGTAGGAAATGTTTTTTGAAATTCTGCGATCGGCTCATCATTCACAGAGGGTTTGCAACTGAAGAGCACAACGCTGAGTAAGAAGAGGGAAGGTAGTAGATGTTTCATCCGCCCCGAACGCACTGCTACACTAAATATTGTGTCGTGTTAGAACTGAACTTTTTTCTTCAAGGTCTTTTCACCTCGTTTTATCACAACCGTGGTCTTGTCTCCCGCTTTAAAGGCGGCAAGTCCTTTCATGTAGGTCTGCATGTCGGTAACATCAATATCGCCCATCTTGATGACGATGTCTCCTTCGATCAGTCCTGCCTTGTCTGCCGTACGGCCTTCTTTTACGCCTGAAATGCGCATGCCAGAACCATCGAACAGATAATCGGGAACAACGCCTAACGTGACGCTGAAGCGCGGTGCATTGCTCTTATCCTCATCCTTGGTCTTGGTAAAGGCGAGTTCGCCATCATCGTCCAGTTCGGAGATGAGATTGAAGATTAACGCGGAGATCTGCTCCATCCCTTCAAAGTTGATCTTCTCCACATCATCGCTCGGCTTGTGGTAGTCTTCATGTTGCCCCGTGAAGAAATGAAGCACAGGAATGTCTTTGAGGTAGAACGAAGTGTGGTCGCTTGGACCCACACCACTTTCGGAAAGCACCAGATCGAAACGTCCGTTGTTGATCGTTTCCAATGCATCCTTCCAAACAGGCGAAGTTCCTGTTCCGTTGATGGCCAGTTTTTTCTCTGCGTTCAGGCGGCCCACCATGTCCATGTTGATCATATAGTTCACGTCCTCCAGTTTCAGGGTCGGTTCCTTGGTAAAGAAATTGGAACCCCAAAGTCCGCGCTCTTCTCCGCTGAAGGCGATGAAAAGATAGTTGTTGGCCTTGGGTCCGTTTTTCAGCTTGGCTGCCAGATCCAGCATTACGGCCACACCGCTGGCGTTATCATCAGCCCCGTTGTGGATGGCCGGTCCATCGGATGATAGCGAACCATGTGCGCCATAGCCGAGGTGGTCGTAATGTGCACCGATGATTACCGTTTCCTTGGCGCCATTGTCTATGAAGGCAACCACATTTCTACCTACCACCACACCTGTATCGGTAGGCGTGGCGCTGTGCGGATCTTGTTCCTGCTTGCGCGAGAAGGTTTGGAAATAACCATCCTTTCCCTTCGGAGCAATACCGATTTCCTCAAACCTCCGTGCAATGTATTCGGCCGCCAGTTGCTCGCCTTCGGTGCCTATCTCGCGGCCTTCCAGTTTGTCGGCTGCCAGATAACCGACATCCTTTTTAAGAAGTTCGAGGCCGTTCTGCGCCCATGTGTTAAGCGAGAGAACGAGAAAGGAGAGAATGAAAAACGTGTACCTCATTGCATTGATTTGCCGCGAATGTCGCAACAATCCCGATCATGCGAGTAGCTTTGCGCACACAAAATTGCATAGATGATGAGAACGCTTTTTTTCCTTCTTTTCACCCTCTTCCTTTTTTCATGCGGAAACAAACATGGCCACGACAGTTATTCAGGCGCCACCAAGACCAGCATGTTGCATTACCCGCAGGAAGTGCATTTCGATACGGTGATACAACTGACCAACGGAGGCGATAACGCGGAAGCCTACTGGAGTTTCGATGACAGCAAGATCGTTTTTCAGGCCACCAATGCGGCTTGGGGAGATTCATGCGACCAGATTTACTTTACCACCGTGGCGGATGCAGAAAGGATGATGACCGAGCGGCCGAAGCTCATCAGCACTGGGCAGGGGAGAACCACCTGCTCGTACTTTATGCCTGGAGATACCACCATTGTCTATGCAAGCACACATCTCGATGACCCTGATTGCCCGCCAAAACCTGCCAAGCGGGAAGATGGCAAGTATGTGTGGCCCGTGTACAGCGGCTTCGACATTTTTGTGGCCGACCTCAACGGGAACATCATCGCGCAGCTGACCGATACTGCAGGCTATGATGCCGAGCCGACCGTCTCTCCGAAAGGCGACAGGATCGTATTCACCAGCTTGCGTAGTGGCGACCTCGAACTCTACACCATGAACCTTGATGGCAGCGATGTGAAGCAGATAACCCACGAGTTGGGCTATGACGGTGGTGCCTTCTTCTCGCCCGATGGCGAAAAACTCATTTTCCGAAGTAGCCGTCCGAAGACGGAGGAAGAAATAGCTGACTACAAAGCGCTTTTGAAAGAAGGGTTGGTCACTCCCACAGAAATGGAGCTTTACATCTGCAATGTGGACGGGTCGGACCTTCGTAAACTTACCGATCTCGGTGGTGCCAACTGGGCACCGTTCTTCCATCCG
The DNA here is from genome assembly GCA_016124845.1 of Flavobacteriales bacterium. Lineage (NCBI taxonomy): Bacteria > Pseudomonadati > Bacteroidota > Flavobacteriia > Flavobacteriales > Flavobacteriales bacterium. Next base: position 9,246 of record WGMW01000034.1, on the reverse strand, counting down.
AGTGGTGAGAAGATCATCTTCTCCTCCAATCATGCTTCGGAGAAGGGTTACCCGTTCAATCTCTACATGATAAACCTTGATGGCACGGGTCTGGAACAGATCACTGCCGATGGTGTGTTCGATGCGTTCCCCATGTTCTCACGCAGTGGCCAATACCTGCTTTTCAGCAGCAACCGCAACAATGGAGGTACGCACGATACCAATCTTTTTCTCGCCAAGTGGAAGGATTGATAAAGACTTGTTGATGAGTCAGCAGTTGCTTCTATGAGGCAACATGATCATATCATTTGGCGTCATGGTTATGACAGCGGGACGAAGTGAAAAGTGTTCTTTTGTTTCCTATTCAAACCACTACATGAGAATTACCACTACTATCTGGATGGCCGTTGGGTTCATTCTTTGCCAACTGACCAGCTTCGGACAGGCGGCACTCAATACCCAACTGCTGGGTCATCTTACATATAATGAGGAACTGAGCGAGGTGCGGGGTGCACACCACAACGGGCATGAGTATGCCTTGGTGGGCGCACACAGCGGGCTCAGCATTGTGGATGTGACCGATCCCACGCAGCCCACCGAGGTTTCTTACATCAACGGGCCGGCCTCCATTTGGCGCGACCCTTTCTACTATAACGATCACGCTTACTGCGTTACCGAAGGTGGCGGTGGACTGGTGATAGTCGATATGTCGCCATTGCCTGGAAGCACCACGCTTTCATCCACGGTTTACACGGGGCAGAACATGCCTTGGACAAAGGCACACAACATGTTCATCGATTCGGTGGCACATAAGGCATACATTTTCGGGAGCGATTACGGAGCGGGCGGGGCCATCATCTTGGATGTTTCGAACCCGGAAAGTCCGATCGAACTGGGCGTTTGGGACGCACACTATGTGCATGATGGTTTTGTGCGAGGCGATACACTTTGGGCAGCTTGCTTGGATGCTGGAACTTTTGTGGTAGACGTTTCAGTCCCCAGCAATCCGGTGGTGATGGCCCAATGGGAAACGCCAAGCCAGTTCTCGCATAACGTGTGGCCATCAGATGATGATGCCTATTGTTTTACCACGGATGAGGTGGGCAGCGGATTCGTGGCAGCCTACAATATGAGTAATCTGCTGGATGTGGAAGAGACCGATAAGGTGCGTCATCCACTTACAGAGGGCGTCATTCCGCACAACACGCATTACTTCAACGGTTATCTGGTTACCTCACATTACCGTGATGGCATGGTGATCTACGATGCATCCGACCCGTTCAATATCATCCTTACGGGATATTACGACACAAGCCCTTTTGAAGGTGATGGCTTCAATGGAGCTTGGGGAACATGGCCATACCTTCCCTCCGGAAACATCCTTATCTCCGATATTGAAGAGGGGCTTTTTATTGTAGGACCCACATATAAACGTGCTGCGCGCTTGCAGGGAAATGTCACCGAATCGGGCTCTGGGAACGTACTGAGCGGAGTTCAGATAGATATTGTCAGCACTACCGTTAGCGAGACAACAGACCTTTTCGGAGATTACGCCACAGGGTTGGAAGCAGCCGGGACCTATTCCGTCACCTTTCAGAAAGGAGGCTACCTTCCGGCCACCGTCAATGGTGTGCAGCTGGTCAATGGGCAGACCGTAATACTTGATGTACAGTTGCAGCCGGATGTGCCCTTTGTGCTTACGGGACATGTAACTGAATCAGGAAGCGGAGACCCTGTTCCGGGAGCCATCGTGCAACTGGTCAACCCGTTTTTCGATATTGAACTGACCACAGACTCTACGGGAATGTACACTTCGGGTACCTTCTACCAAGGCGAATATGAAGTGGCCATAGGCGCGTGGGGGTATCACGATCAGTGTCTCACCCTCAATGTCGATTCATTGCCGCCTGCTCCCGATTTTGAACTGGAGCCGGGCTACTATGATGACTTTTCTTTGGATTATGGTTGGGAGGTTTCTGGAACAGCGGCCACCGGTATTTGGGAAAGGGCGGTGCCAGCCGGTACCGTTTACAATAATATGGAGTCGAACCCGGGAGAAGATGTGGAGGGTGACTGTGGCACCATGGCCTTTGTGACCGGAAACGGTGGGGGCGAGCCCGGAGATGATGATGTAGATGATGGCGTCACGCTCCTCACCTCTCCGGTCATGGACCTCTCTGGGATGGAACAGGCCTACCTGCGCTTCAAGTATTGGTTCTTCAATGACGGAGGAAGTGGAGCTCCAAATGATGATATGACCGTGAAGATTCTCGATGGATCAACCACGGTTTATTCTACCTCTCTACCTGCAACCAATAGCACTTGGACGGATTTCGTGATACCGGTCAACCAGCACGCTTCGCTTACCTCCAATATGAGGTTGCGCGTAGAGGTGGAGGATGTTGCCCCCGGACACTTGGTGGAAGGTGGAATTGACGATTTCGAGATCATCAATGCAACGGGCATGCAGGAAGCGGCTGCAACCGCTGACTTCATTCTGTTTCCCAACCCAGCAAGTGAGTTTTCAACCATTTTGATAAATGGCAATTTCACGAAGGCAGAATTACGTATTCTTGACACCGCTGGCAGAACAGTAAGGCAGACCACACGACTGAATGCAGGGTTGAACACGGTTGAACTTCCTGCGGCCGCAGGAGTTTACCTCTGTGAGGTTTCGGTGGATGGCGTTCGGCAAGTGAAAAGGCTGGTAGTTCAGTAACCGTCAGCCAAAGTATAATTGTATCGATCGTTTTTCGTAATTTGATAAGCGGTCAAACCAAAACAAACAAGCATGGAAAGTGACATTATGGACATCAGGATCGAGAAAGTAGCCCAAAGCCGAATACAGGAAGTGGACTTCGACAACATTCCGTTCGGGAAGGAGTTTGCCGACCACATGTTCGTGGCAGATTATAAGGATGGCAAATGGAGCGATTTCAGGATCGAGCCTTACGGAAAGATCCCATTCACTCCGGCCATGTTGGGGTTGCATTACGGGCAGACCATCTTTGAAGGCATGAAGGCATACCGCATCAAAACAAGTGAGGTAATGATGTTCCGCCCGACAGACAATTTCAAGCGCTTGAATGTTTCTGCTGAACGTATGTGCATGCCAACCATCCCGGTCGATCTGATGATGGATGCACTCAAAGAACTCCTGAAGGTGGATAAGGAATGGGTGCCGAAAAAGACCGATGCCGCACTTTATATCCGTCCGTTCATGTTTGCTACAGATGAATTTCTGGGAGTGAAACCATCCGACAAATACCGTTGCATCATTTTCACAGGTCCGGTTGGCCCGTATTACAAGACACCGCTCAAGGTAATGGTGGAAACGCAGTTCACGCGTGCCGCCAAAGGTGGCACCGGTTCAGCCAAAGCGGGAGGCAACTACGGTGGTGCGCTTTATCCTACCAAGCTGGCGCAGCAGAAGGGGTACCATCAGTTGCTGTGGACCGATTCCTTTGAACACAAGTACATTGAGGAAAGTGGCACCATGAACGTCATGTTCCAGATAGGTGATGCGCTGGTAACTCCTCCAACAGGAGATACGATCCTGAAAGGCATAACACGCGATAGTGTGCTTACACTTGCAGCCGACCTTGGAATTCCGGTGGAGGAGAGAAGAATTAGTATTGATGAGATCGTAGTGGCCTACGAACACGGTCAGCTGTTGGATGCATTCGGAGTGGGAACCGCGGCCACCATTGCACCTATCGAACTTATAGGTTACAATGGCAAGGACATGATGCTGCCTCCGATCGCTGAGAGGAAAATGTCTGCTCTTATTGCTGAGCACCTGAACGCCATTCGCTATGGTGAAGCTGAGGATAAGTTCGGTTGGATGGTGAGTATGAACTGATGGTGAAGAAGTTCCTCTTGGTAGCAGCCATCCTTCCAGTAATTGCCGGAGGCTGTAAGAAATGTGTGGAGTGCGAAATACGCCTCAAGCAGTCGCAAGATGTCATTGGTCATGTGGATGAATACTGCGGCACCAAGAAAAAAGTGGATGCCAAGGAAACAGAATTGGCTTCAGAATATAACTGCATCGAATGTTCGGTGAATACAGGTGCCGGAACAGCCCATTCAGGTGTACAGTGCGGTGATCGCAACTTTACCGACAGCATTGAAGCTTCTTGGCAGAGCGGTGCCCTGCAAAGTGGCAATACCGCAGTTTGCATCTACCATCGCGACACCGCGAACGTCACCTGCATTCTTAAATAAGATGTAAAGGAGATCAGTAAATGGCCGCGTAGCCAGAACCGATCCAAACAGGGTCATCTCCACCCGTGTACAACGAAACCTTGTAGCTTCCTCGGTCTCTCAGGTTCAATGGGAAGTTGGCCTGCGTTACACCTTTGCCAATAGGTACGGTCATTTCCTTCACCATTGTGTCGTATTCCTTGCCTCCTTGTGGTCGGTACCATACTTCCACGGCAATGGTCTCGGTTCCAAAACCTTCATTGTTTGAGAAGAGAACCTGCAGGTCAACTCCTCCGGGAACACCTTTGAACTTTTCGTTCTGCCCCATCAGCATGCCGCTTTGTACCGTTCGTCCAAAGGCGATGTAGAAGCTCTCGAACACCAAGGTTTCTTTCTCCTCTTCGGTCAGTTCTTCCTCTGCCAACGGCTCTACAAAAACAGGCTCAGGCGCATTTTCGATGATGGCCTCTTTGGTGAGTTCGGCCTTTTTGGTAACCACCTGCTCCACAGGTTTCTCCGGTTCTACAGGTTCTGGCTTCGGTTCGGGCTTTTTGGGGCCTTCTATGGTAATGGAAGCAGTTGCCAATAAGGTATGCTCTCGGTCGTACGTGGTAATGGTGTATTTGCCGGGGGCTTGGAAATCGTATTTGAATGCTGCCCAACTGCGGCCTTGTCCAACAACAATTTTCTGCTCATCCGGCTCGATGCCTACTTCAGGCGCAGCCTCAATGCGGAAGAACATGGCGTTTCCGTTGATGGTGGTCTTGCCATTGTTGTACATCAAAACCAGTTTGAAAGGGAATTCGTTGGTCTTCCATTCTGTGGAAGGATTGCGCAGCGAACCGACATTATTGAAATAATCGCCTACGCGTATTTCCTGAGCGGTGGCGGTCAACGATAGGGCGGTCAGAACTACGAGGATGAATTTCATGCTCAGAGTACGTACCAATTTTCCCGCCATTCTTTGAAGAGTCATTTTCAAATTGTGCCCAAGACTGGACTCGAACCAGCACGGCCTAACGGCCACTAGCCCCTCAAGCTAGCGTGTCTACCAATTTCACCACCTGGGCAAGGTTGCGCAAATTTAGCCGTTTTTTTGAGCGACCAAAGACAATACGCCTTGCGTTGGAACAAATTGGCCGCAACCGCAATTGATATATTTGTGAGCCTGCAAGAAAGGCGTATTTTAAAGACACGCGAGTAAAAGGGAAATGATGACAGAAGAACTGCTGGAAATATCGGCCAAGGCACAGGGAATAATTGAGTTGGAAGACCGCTATGGTGCACACAATTATCATCCGCTACCCGCTGTTCTGGAAAGGGGAGAGGGCGTTTTCGTGTGGGACACGGACGGCAAGCGGTATTACGATTTCCTCTCGGCCTATTCAGCGGTCAATCAAGGCCATTGTCATCCTGTAATTATTGATGCGCTTACCGGGCAGGCCAAGAAGCTGACGCTCACCAGCCGCGCGTTCTACAATAATGTATTGGGTGAGTACGAGCAATTTGCTTCAGCGTATTTCGGGTTCGATAAACTGTTGCCCATGAACACGGGCGCGGAAGGCGTGGAAACCGCCATCAAGCTTTGTAGAAAATGGGCTTACGAGAAAAAGGGAGTGGAGGCGAACAAGGCCAAGATCATTGTCTGCGAAGGGAACTTCCACGGACGGACAACAACGATCGTTTCCTTCTCGAACGATCCGGATGCGCGTACCAATTTCGGTCCGTACACGCCTGGTTTTGAGATGGTGCCATACAACGATGTGGCGGCATTGGAAAAGGCTTTGCAGGATCCCAACGTGGCAGGATTCCTTGTGGAACCGATCCAAGGTGAAGCGGGTGTGAATGTTCCGTCTGATGGTTACCTGAGCCAAGCCCGTGAGCTTTGCACCAAGTATAATACGCTGTTTATTGCGGATGAGATCCAGACAGGTATTGCCCGAACGGGAAAACTCTTGGCGGTGGACCATGAGAATGTACGCCCCGATATTCTGATCCTTGGAAAGGCTCTTTCTGGTGGCGTATTGCCCGTATCGGCTGTGCTGGCAGATGACGAGATCATGCTTTGCATCAAGCCTGGAGAACATGGCTCGACTTTTGGTGGAAACCCGCTCGCATGTAAAGTGGCCATGGCAGCACTTCAGGTGGTAACAGACGAGAAATTGGCGGAGAACGCAGCGCGTCTCGGTCAGATCTTCCGATCGGAAATGGAAGCGTACATCAAAACCAACGACCTCGTTTCTCTTGTAAGAGGAAAAGGCCTGTTGAACGCGGTGATCATCAACGATTCTCCCGACAGCAAGACCGCTTGGAACATCTGCCTCAAACTGGCCTCAAACGGTCTGCTGGCCAAACCGACCCACGGGAACATCATTCGTTTTGCACCACCGTTGGTCATGACCGAAGAACAACTGCATGCGTGCATCGACATCATCAAAACAACATTGGATTCATTCAAGTGAGAACACGGTTTATCTATATGGTCGTTGGGCTGCTGCTCTCGCTGAATGCGGTTCAGGCGCAGAATGAGAAGATCACCATTTACAATGGCGATGACCTGCATTATTTGGGGTATGTGCTGCTTACGGGCGACACATCGGCTTGGGTGAATGTGAAGAGCGATGACATCTACTACCTCTCCAAGTCGCTGTTCTTCAAAAAGACCGACCTGTTGAAATATGTGAAGAACGATGATCTGTATTTCTTGGGCATGGCGCTGATAAGCGGGAAGAAGGAGGAGCTGAATAAAATAGTGGAGGACGACTGGTACTATCTCGGCACGGCGATGTTCGAGCGGACCATCGCTTACTTGGAAAACATCCAGTCGGACGACATCTACTATTTGGGGCGCGGCCTGTTGGAACGCGACATGAACTACTTCGATCAAATGTCAACCCGATCGGCAGAATGATCACCATTATCGGTTCCACAAATCGTCCCGACAGCAACACTTCGAAGGTTGCTGAGCTTTACGCCAAAGCACTGACTGAACTCGGTATAAATAACCAGATACTGGACCTTCGGAACGTGGAGGCACAATGGATTCAGGACAGCCACTATGGTAAGAACTCGTCTGAGTTTGAAGAGGTGGTGTCGAAGTACATCCGCAATGCCTCGAAGCTCATTTTCGTGGTGCCAGAATACAATGGTGGATTTCCAGGCTATCTGAAGTTCTTCATGGATGCATGCGACCATGGCGAGTTCAAAGGCAAAAAGGTGGCGTTGATGGGATTGGCAAGCGGCCGCTCGGGCAATATCCGTGGATTGGATCACCTCACAGGCGTGCTGCATTATCTTGGCTCGGAGGTGTATAGCAAGAAGGTCTATCTCTCACAGGTCAACCATTCGCTTACAGCAGACGGCCAATTGGTAAATGAGGTTTTGGACAGGGAAATTGCCCTGCAACTCAACGGATTCGTATCTTTCTGACATGCTGAACTGTCTGATCTCCGATTGTCATTTTGCTGCTCCGTTTCAGGGAATGTGGCTCATTCAAGGTCTCGTGTCAACTTTTCTCGCCATCCTTTTCATCCAATCGGGGTTGGATAAGGTTTTCGATTGGAAAGGAAATTTGGATTGGCTTACGGGGCATTTCTCCAAGTCGTTTCTTGCTGGAATGGTGCCGCTGCTGTTGGGCACGCTGACGCTGTTCGAAGTTTCGGCAGGGGTCATTTCAGCCATCGGAGCGGTGGAGGCTCTGGTGTTCAAGACCTACTGCTTCGCTTTCTTGGGAACCTTGGTCAGCGCAGTCTCGCTGATCATGCTCTTTTTCGGACAGCGCATTGCCAAGGATTATGCGGGCGCGGGCGGGTTGGTGCCTTATTTCATTTTGGTCATCATCGACCTTTACTTTCTGGCATAGAATGTCCGTAAGGCTGTATTGGTGAATGACTCTGATCCTATCGGATTCCATTATCTTCTTAACTAAGTGTAGTCGAAATTCGGAAGCTCGGATTGCCATCCTACGAGTCTGTTCAATAAACTGTGTCTATATAGTTAACAAATCTATCTACTTGACATCTGACACAGTTTATTGAACAGACTCACCCAAAATACTGTTAGCGCCCGCCCTAAGCAATTGGGCGGGCGTTTATTCAAAACTTTCGCACGCATAGACCGTAAAGGTTTCAAAAACCTTGAAGGTCTTTTCCCAATTACGCTTCGGCATCAAATACCTTCAAGGTCTTAACCAAACACGCTGCTTTTCAAAACCTTGAAGAACTTGCTTGCGCCCGCCTAAACAATCGGGGCGGATGCTATTTGTTTATTCAGGGCTTTGTTGTAGGTTTAGTGATAGGAAAGGTTATACGATTCCGTTATTGAATTCGCAGCAGTCGATAGAAAAAACTTTAGTAATTCAAGCATCAACATGAATTACAAACTGTGTTTGTCCGTAATCCTTGGAATTGTTTGGTTAAGTTCATGCAACAGGTGTGAGACACACAAAGTTGTATTGGACAAATTTGAAAACGGTCAAAACAGATATGTTGCAGAACTTGATTGCAAAGAAGATACTATATGGACGTTTTACTATTACGAAAGTGGAAGTGTAGAGAGTGTCATTCCATATCGTAATGGCCTAATTAATGGTATCAGACGCAACTACTACGAAAACGGCTATTTGCAAAATGAGGCCATCATGGTAAATGATACGGATATCGCAATATCAATGTTGTATGTCGACCCCCAAGAAGATTCGACAATTAAGTTCTACAGGCGTATTAATTATCGGGAATTGGTTAGTGCTGGCTATTGTAGGTTGAGAAATGGTCGTATTGCTGAAGACAAAAGTTTTTATTGGTCACAGAAAGAGTTAAAACTATGCACTTTAAGTGCATGTCGCTTTTAGCTTCTAAAAAGTATACCTGTCGTCAGTGGCAGAGCAGCGATCGAACGGACGTACGTACGGTTTCAAGACTGACGGTACATCTGGTCTGGGCGACCAAGCACAGATACGGAATACTTCAGGGCGACCTCAAGTTCCGGTGTCGCAGTATTCTGATGCTGGTCTGTGATGCAGAGGATGTGGAGATACTGCGTGGGGTTGTGAGCAGTGACCATGTC